>CAVEJA010000264.1:0-737 GCA_963615745.1 Duodenibacillus sp. | reverse complement strand
CTTTATATGGATGGTTCTCTATGCCCTCGTACCGCAATGGGGAGGCTCTTTCCAGCATTTCAATCCTCTAAAACAGCTTTTACCACTTCTTTTCAACATCCCCGATGCCGCCGGACACCTTTGGTTCGTCTATATGTTGCTGGGACTGTATCTCGTCATGCCCGTTATCAGTCCCTGGCTTCAGCAAGCAAGTAGGAAAGCGGAGGAGACATTCCTCCTGATATGGCTGTTCACTACCCTGTTTCCCTATTTTCACATCCTTACAGGGAGCGAATATCTGTACGGAGCTGAGCCTTGGAACGCTTTCTCCATGTTTTGGAATGTCAGCGGCTTCATCGGATACATCGTTCTGGCGCACTACATACGCGAGTATGTTCATTGGGGCAGGAAGAAAACCATGCTTATCTGCATCCCCATGCTGCTTGCAGGATGGGGAATCACCGCAGGATGGTTTTATTTCTTCCTCATCACCAGTCCCGCCACCCCTGACGGGCTCATCCTGGGGGGAAGAGATTTGTACACCCTGGCAGAAACCAGTTTCCAATATTGCAGCATCAATATACTTCTGGAGGCATTTGCGGTCTTCATGCTGTTCAAATCCTTTTTCCATCATACCGACGGAAAGACAAGTCCCCTCATTACGGAACTTTCCCAAAAGAGTTATGGCATGTATCTCCTGCACATTTATTGTTTGGGATGCGTGTTCTCCTACGTGCAGACACGGATTGTCTCTATCC
>CAVEJA010000263.1:0-2552 GCA_963615745.1 Duodenibacillus sp. | reverse complement strand
AGGGTGTATAGATGGGTGATATTAAAGGTGAAGAGTGTCCCTGCTCCGCTGAGGGCGGTGGTGAGAATGCTGGCGGTGACACAGGAAACGAGCAGTGGCAGCAGGGAAGCCATCGTCAGATCAAGCATCAGAACCTCCAGTGTGAAAAGCAGTCCTGCGAAAGGGGCTTTGAAAACGCCGGCGATAGCCCCGGACGCACCGCATCCGATGAGCAGCATCAGGGTCTTTTGGTCTACCCGGAAGAATTTTCCCAAGGTGGAACCTATGGCGGAGCCGGTCAGAACGATAGGAGACTCAGCACCGACAGAGCCTCCGAAGCCGATGGTGATGGAACTGGCGATGATGCTTGACCAGCAGTTGTGCGACTTGATGTGTCCCTGACGGCGGGAAATGGCGAAAAGAATCTTGGTCACTCCGTGCCCGATATCGTCCCGGACGATGTATTTGATGAACAGAGCCGTGACAAGGATGCCGATGCAGGGGAAGACAAGGAAGAGCCAATGGTATTTGTCCACATTGAATCCCTCGATAAGCAGCAGGCGTATCTCCTCAATCAGCCATTTAAGTACGTATGCGGCAAGTGCTGTGAATACCCCGACAAGGAGGCTCAACAACAAGATGAGCCGTCTGCTCCCCAGCTTGTTGTTCAGCCTTTCGGCTTGTTTGTGGAATCCTCCCTGCTTGGAGGAGACAGTACTTCCTCTCATAACGCTTCTCTATTCTCTGATGATTTTCACGTCACCGTGTTTTCCTATTTTTATAATGGAAGATGCCTTCCCCTGGCAGAGGTCTTTCTGCCGGTATCTTACTATGTAGTCAGCCTGTTTCCGTATCTCCTCGCTTATTTCAGAGAAATTACGTGGAGAGGGTGTCCCGCTGATATTGGCGGAAGTGGAGACGATGGCTTTCTTGAAGCGGAAGCACAGTTGCCTGCTGAATGTTTCTTGCGTGAGGCGGATGCCTATGCTTCCGTCCTCGGCAATGAGATTCGGGGCGAGATTCCTCGCTCCGTCATATATGATTGTGGTGGGCTTGGTGCTCATCTCGGCAACATCCCATGCCACATCCGGCACTTCCCGGACATAAAACTGTATTTTGGCTTCGGAATCCACCAGGGTTATCAGGGCTTTGCTGTCGTCCCGGTGTTTGATACCATAGATTTTCCTTACCGCCTCGGGGTTTGTGGCATCGCATCCCAGCCCCCAGATGGTGTCCGTGGGGTAGAGAATGATGCCTCCGTTCTGCATGGTCTCGACAGCTTTCCTGATGTCTTCCAAGGCTTCGGGCGGGAGTTTCTCTGTTTTCTCTGTGGGAATGTTCTTAGAACTCACTGGTGAAATGGAATTTTATGTGGTTGAAATCCTGTTGCGCCATTTGGAGGACATACTCGCTGTCTGCGAGGAAGACATCTCTGCCTTCCCTGTCTTTTGCCATATACTGGTATTTCCGCTTCTTGAAGTCTTCCAGTTGCGCCGTGTCGTCGCTCTCTATCCAGCATGCCTTGTGCAGATGGACAGGTTCCCAACGGCATTTTGCGTTGTATTCGTTCTCCAGACGATACTGTATGACCTCGAATTGCAGTTGTCCGACAGTGCCGATGATTCTGCGGTTGTTGAATTGGTTGGTGAAGAGTTGGGCGACACCCTCGTTCATCAGCTGCTCTATGCCTTTGTTGAGCTGTTTTGTCTTCATCGGGTCTGCGTTTTCGATGTATTTGAACAGCTCTGGCGAGAAATGGGGCAGTCCTTTGTAATGGAGATTCTCCCCTTCCGTAAGGGTATCTCCTATCTTGAAAATCTCATTGTCGGGCAATCCGACAATATCTCCCGGCCAGGCTTCCTCTATGGTGCTTTTTCTTTGCGCCATAAACTGGGTGGGGGAGGAGAAACGGACGGTTTTCTTCAGGCGGACGTGCGTGTAGGGAACGTTGCGCTGGAATTTGCCGCTGCATACCTTGCAGAAAGCGATGCAGGAGCGGTGGTTCGGGTCTATGTTCGCGGTGATTTTGAAGATGAAACCCGTGAATTTGTTTTCTTCCGGCTTGACGGTTCTTTCTTCCGCTTGGGTCGGTTGCGGAGACGGGGCGATTCTGACGAAGCAGTCCAGCAGCTCCTTTACTCCGAAATTGTTCAATGCGGAGCCGAAGAATACCGGGGCGACTTCTGCGGAGAGGTAGGTGCGGGTGTCGAATGGGGGATATACCTCGTGGATAATCTCCAAATCGTCACGGAGTTTCTGCGCGTCCGTGTCTCCCACGTGTTGCTCCAGCTCGCTGGAATGGATGTCCACATTGATTTTCTCGGTGACTTTCTGCTTGTCGGGGATGAAAAGGTTGAGGCTTTCCTCGAAGATATTGTAGACACCTTTGAAGTGGCTGCCTTGATTGATGGGCCAGCTGAGGGGGCGTACCTTGATCTGGAGTTCCTGTTCGATTTCGTCAAGAAGGTCAAACGGGTCTTGCCCCTCTCTGTCCATCTTGTTCACGAAGACGATGACGGGCGTTTTGCGCATACGGCATACCGCCATCAGTTTGCGGGTCTGGGCTTCCACAC
>CAVEJA010000262.1:0-2359 GCA_963615745.1 Duodenibacillus sp. | reverse complement strand
TCTCCTCACAAGAATTCACATACAGCATTCTGCCTTCCAAGCGAGCCGCCATACTGAACCACAATGGCGTTCGGTCTCAGCAGGATTTCCTGGCAACAAACGATGGATTCATGCTGTCTAGTGTCCGATTCGTAAAAAAGAAGTAGCCGGACACGTTTTCAACGCTTCTCTCTCAGTTTCTCCGCCAGGAACTTTCCCGTATACCCAAGAGGACAAGCCGCCACTTCCTCTGGAGTGCCGCACACTACAATATTTCCTCCCTGGTTTCCGCCCTCCGGTCCCAGGTCGATAATATAGTCCGCATTCTTGATAATGTCCATATTGTGTTCAATAATAATAATGGAATGTCCCCGCTGCACAAGAGAGTTAAAGGCTTTCAAGAGAATGTGGATGTCGTGAAAATGCAGCCCTGTTGTCGGCTCATCAAATATGAACAACGTAGGATGCACTTGTTCCTGAGCCAAGGAATATGCCAGTTTCACCCTTTGGTTCTCTCCTCCGGAAAGGGTGGATGACGGCTGTCCGAGCTTTATGTAACCCAAGCCGACTTCCTGCAGAGACTTAATCTTTGCTGCGATGAGGGCTTTGTTGTTTGCGGCGAAGAACTCAATAGCCTGATCCACGGTCATATCAAGGATGTCCGAGATATTTTTCCCCGCAAAAGTCACCTCCAGAATATCCTTTTTGAAACGTTTTCCATGGCACGCCTCACACTCTATTGTCAGGTCTGCCATAAACTGCATAGGCACTTTTATCGTTCCCTCTCCCTTACATTCCTCACACCGTCCTCCTTCCGTGTTGAATGAAAAATAAGCTGCAGTATAGCCCATTTGCTTAGACAACTGCTGCTCCGCCATGAGTTTGCGTATCTCGTCATAAGCCTTGACATACGTTACAGGATTACTTCGGCTGGATTTCCCTATGGATTCCTGATTGATAAAAGTCACTTTGGAAATGGCATCCATGTCTCCTTCCAAGGAAAGATACTCTCCCGGGCGTTCCGTCGCCTCGTCAAAATATCGTTTCAAGGCTCTATACAGGACATTGCCCACAAGAGTGCTTTTCCCGGAACCGCTTACTCCCGTCACCACCGTAATGACATTCAGTGGGAATTTCACATCTATTCCTTTCAGATTGTTGGCTCTTGCCCCCTTTATCTCAATGTAACGATTCCATCTTCTGCGATAAGAGGGGACGGGGATGCTTTCCTCGCCCAAAAGATATTGCACGGTATGACTGTTCGTTCCTTTTTGCAAGTGGCTCATGTCCCCCTGATAGACAATCGTTCCTCCGAAACTACCCGCCTCAGGTCCGATATCAATAATATAATCGGCTGCCCGGATAATCTCCTCGTCGTGTTCTACAACTATTA
The DNA here is from genome assembly GCA_963615745.1 of Duodenibacillus sp. Lineage (GTDB taxonomy): Bacteria > Bacteroidota > Bacteroidia > Bacteroidales > Bacteroidaceae > UBA6382. Next base: position 987 of record CAVEJA010000262.1, on the reverse strand, counting down.
TTGTATTTCCCAACTCTTTCAATTCACGCAACACCTTGATGAGTTTGTCGGTATCGCGGCTATGCAAGCCTATGCTTGGCTCATCCAGAATATACAAAGAGCCAATAAGACTGCTACCTATTGATGTGGCTATATTGATACGCTGATTCTCTCCGCCAGACAATGTGTTCGCCGGACGATTGAGAGAAAGATAGCCCAGTCCTACCTCATCCATAACTCTAAGGCGGTTCTTTATCTCGCCAAGAAGCCTTTCGCCTATTTGCATATCCGTCTCAGGAAGTTCCAGATGGTTGAAAAAGGCTTCCAACTCGGTAATGGACAATTCGCAAAGGTCGGAGATGCTTTTCCCGGCTATTCTGACATATTCGGCTTCTTTCCTCAAACGCCTGCCATGACAGGTGGGACAAAGAGTCTTACCCCGATAATGAGCCAGCATCACCCTGTACTGTATTTTATATTGGTTGCGCATGACCATACGGAAAAAGGCATCTATGCTGACTTGTTCCTCTTCCGGCATCCTCTGTTCCTCGGCATCCCCATGCCAAAGATGGTCTTTCTGCTCCTGGGTGAGCGAATAATATGGTTCGAATATAGGGAAATCCCTCCTTTCCGCCCTACGGCAGAATTCTTCTTTCCACATACTCATCTTCTCCCCTCTCCAGCATACGACAGCTCCATCATACACACTTTTTGTGGAATCGGGAACAACCAATGATTCGTCGATGCCTACGGTCATTCCGAATCCCTCGCAAGTAGGACATGCCCCTGCGGGTGAATTGAACGAGAAAAGAGCGTCCGAGGACTCTTCGAAACGGATTCCGTCTTCTTCAAATTCGGTTGAAAAGCAGTGCTTTTCCAACGAAGGATAGAAACGAACCGCACATTTTCCATTTCCTTCATAGAAAGCTGTTTCCACGGAATTTGCCAATCGGGACAGACTATCCTCCTCCGCACTGACCGCCAAACGGTCTATCAAAAGGCATATAT
>CAVEJA010000261.1:0-3551 GCA_963615745.1 Duodenibacillus sp. | reverse complement strand
GTGTGGAGCAGGTTATTGATGGTTGCAATGATATTGCCAATGAGGTGGGAAATGCCAAGATAGGTGACCCGTACGATTTGTATGTGAATGGCAATGTGGAAGATGCCCTCTATGCTGTGGAGAGTTGGTACAGCTGGCATTCCATTGACGACTATTCCAATAATATTCTTTCTATCCGTAATGCTTATTATGGCTCTCGTGACGGAAGTGTTTCTTCCAAATCCATTTCCGCATTGGTAAAGAAGATAGACGCCGTGTTGGTAAGCAAGGGTAAGGCTTCTGATTTCGACAAGGAAATGAAGGATGCCATCAACAAGGCTTACACAAGTATTCAAGCTATTCCTGCTCCTTTCCGTAACAATATCAACAGTGCAGAGGCTCGTCAGGCAACAGTGGCTTGTAATGAACTGGATGAAACGTTGAGGGATCTGAAGGCTGTTATCCAGAACAGTGGTGACATCTGTACTGAGGAAAGTTTGAAAGAGGTGGTGGACAACTATGTAAACGAGGTGGTTCTTCCTACTTATGCTGACTTGAAGAAAGAAAACACTGCGCTGAATACTGCTGTCAGAGCATTGGCAGCCGAAATGCCAAGCGGTGACAATGCGGCAGAGGATTTTGCCAATATGGATGCGGCGAAGATTGCAAAAATAAACGATCTGTTTGAGAAGGCGTGTGATGCATGGCTGGAGGCTCGTGAACCTTGGGAAACCAGCGAGGCGTTCCTTTTCGGGCCTGTGGATGCGCTGGGCTTGGATCCCAATATGGACAGCTGGCCTTTGGATCAGAAACAGATTATGACTATCCTGACTTCCGGCAAGTTCGACAAACTGAACTGGGCTGACGGAGACAGCGATGACGAGATAGAGGCAAGCCAGGGCGTACGTGGCTTCCATACTTTGGAGTTTCTGATTTTCCGCGATGGAAAAGCACGTACTTTAAGCGATGTGAAAGATGAGACAAGCAGCAGGGATGTGGTAATCACCGCTTCCAACTGTGCAAGCTGGGCAAATTATATGGTTCAGGTTGCTAGTCTCCTGCAGCAGGATGCCACAAGTCTGGACAATGCCTGGAATGTAAGTTATGAGAATGGTTCAAGTTATGCAAGCAAATTCAGCGCAGCGGATTTCTAACAGGAACTGAGATAAACCAAATAAATGGGCAAAGAGGGTGATTTCCCTCTTTGCTTGTATGCTTTAATAAAGAAATGAAAAACCGGAAAATGTCAAAATTTCTCAAAGCAATCTGCCTTGTGGTAATGCCGTTCTTGTTTTTCTCCTGTGAGGACGGGGATGGCATAGATGTGGATGACATGACTGTTCCTTCTGGTTATGCCTTGTCTGCTGGTACTTCCACCAATTTCCTCCAGAGTTCCTATGCGTACGATAACGAGGCGGATTGGGTAAGTGGCACGTACCTGACACGTTTTCATAGAGGAGACCGTCTGTACACAAATCCATATACTCAGGAAACAGGTCTGGGTCCTGTATATGGAGGTTATTCCTGTGCGTCCTGTCATCGTAATGCGGGAAGAACAGTGCCTGCCACATGGACGCAGAATGGAACTGATGCCGACGGAACTCCTACTTATGGCTCTGGAAAATATGGATTTTCTTCCATGTTGATATATATCACCCGCAGAAATGGAGCTTTCTTCAAGGACTATGGACGTGTGATTCACGACAATACCATAGAGGGTGTAAAGCCGGAGGGCAAGCTGATCTGTACCTGGGATTCCGTGCAGTTCCAGTTCCCTGATGGTGAGAAATACACTTTGTGCAAGCCGAATTATACGATTACGGAGTGGTATGCGGATAGTATCCGTCCGGAGGATCTGTTCTGTACGGTACGTATTCCATTGCGCCACGTGGGTATGGGGCAGATGATGGCTATCAACAGAAACGAGATAGAGCAATTGGCAGCCAAGAGCAATTACCCTGAATACGGTATATCAGGAAGGGTAAACTATGTGGTGGAGCGTGGTATTCGCCAGGTAGGGCTTTCCGGAAACAAGGCGCAGCATGCCGATCTTACCGTGGAACTGGGATTCTCCTCGGATATGGGTATGACAAACTCCCGTTATCCGGAGGAAATCTGCGAGGGGCAAAGCCAGATGCAGGGAGGTTCTATGATGGGACTTACCTATGACAAATTGGATGTCAGCACGGAGGATATGGAGAATGTAGACCTCTATATGCACTGCCTGAGTGTTCCGGCTCGTAGGAATGTGAATGATGAGACGGTGAAGAGGGGAGAGAAAATGTTTTATCAGGCAAAATGCCATTTGTGCCATGTAACCACTCTCCATACACAACCCCGGGGTGCGGCTTTGTTAAACGGCACTTCCCTTCCCTGGTTAGGCTCTCAAACCATACATCCATACAGCGATTTCCTGATTCATGATATGGGTTCAGAGATTATGGGCGTGGGATTGAATGACAACTATGTGTCAGGTATGGCACGAGGAAACGAGTGGCGTACCACTCCTTTGTGGGGTATAGGGTTGCAGAAGATAGTGAACGGACATACTTATTTCCTGCATGATGGACGCGCCAGGAACTTCGTAGAAGCCATTATGTGGCATGGCGGTGAGGGAGAATCCTCAAAGAATCTCTTTGCCAAGATGCCCAAAACAGACAGGGATGCGCTGATAAAATTTCTGGAGTCCTTATAAGAGAGGAAGAGAAAATAACTTTAATGACAGATATAAAAGAACAGATTAAATGAAAAAGTATATAATTACAGCTTTTGTGGCTGGTTTTATGGTATTGCCTTCCTTCGCACAGGAAGAGGAATGTTCACAGAATGGTATTGTGACAATCAGTGATGATCGCGCAATGACTGTGACAAGCAAGAATGGTGATTTCGTCTTTAAACCTTACTTGTTGGTTCAGACGACAGGAAATTTCAACTGGTATGATGATGAGGGGCTGGATAAGGCGTATAACCAGGACAATGTGGCAAATTCAGGTTTCGCCATACCTTATGCGGTGCTTGGTTTTACAGGAAAGGCTTACGGAAAAGTCATGTACAACCTGTCCATCAATGCGGCTGCTTCGGGCTCCAATATTTTGCAGCAGGCGTGGTTTGATGTGAAATTCAAGGAGAGTTTGCAGTTGAAGATAGGTAAATTCAAAACTCCGTTCAGTCATGCTTATCTGACAACTTTGGGAGAGACATTGATGCCACAGCTGCCTGTGTCATTGACCTCCTCTGTGATACTTCCTTACTCTCTGAATGCGGTAACTCCTAATATAGGTACTGGGTTCGACCTCGGTGTGGAACTGCACGGACAGACCAACAATCACAAATTTGGTTATGAGGTAGGTATATTTAATGGTACGGGAAGTGGCGTGAACTCTGCCACCAAGACACTGAGTGACGACTGGCATATTCCTTCCTTGCTTTATGCTGCCCGCTTGTCATTAACACCAAAGGGCACTATGCCCTCTACTCAGGGTAATGCCGCCCGTTTGCACGAGGACAAATGGATGCTGGCTCTTTCAGGGAGCATGAATGTGGAGAGCGAGAGCGAGAGTACCAATGATGGT
>CAVEJA010000260.1:629-6356 GCA_963615745.1 Duodenibacillus sp. | reverse complement strand
TTTTACGCCCCGGAAAAGCCCTGTTTAACACTCCTAAAACGCGGAGTTACGAGTGCCAAAACGCATAACCCGGAAAAGTCAAACGCCAAGACCCTATAAAACCAGGAAGTCCGCAGATATTCTATGCGGACTTCCTGGCGCAGAATCGCCGGCTCTGCTTATGCCGGGCGTACCAAAAAGAATCAGCGGGGTTCGTTTGTCTCTGTCTGATCCCTCTGACGAAAATCAGTTAGCCATCTCGGAGATGAACTTAATTCTTACCAGACGAATGTCCTCTTCCGAATAGTCCTCCCCCAATTCGTCCAAAGCCTTGTCTATGGAATCCGTTTCCGAGTTCTTGAAATAATCGTATATGTCGCTCAGACGATCCTCGTCCATCACTTCGTCCAGGAAATAGTCAATGTTTATCTTCGTGCCGGAATATACGATAGCCTCTATCTCGTCCAGCAATTCGTCGAACTCCATACCATTGGCACGGGCTATCTCTTCCAAATCCACCAGACGGTCTATGCTATGGATGATTCCCACCTTCAGCTTGGACTTGTTCGCCACAGTCCGAATACGCAAATCCGTAGGGCGTTCTATCTCGTTTTCCTCGCAGTGACGCTTTATCAGCTCACAGAACTCCTTGCCATACTTGACGGCTTTCCCCTGCCCCACGCCTGGAATGTTCTGCAATTCCTCTATGGTGACGGGATATGTCGAGGACATCGCCTCAAGCGAGGGGTCTTGGAAAATGACATACGGCGGCAACTCGTACTTTTTTGAAAGCTGCTTGCGCAAATCCTTCAGCATCTGGAAGAGACCGGGGTCTACGGCAGCCGCTCCGCTATTCGGAATCGCACTCTCCTCATCGTCATCCCCTCCATCAAAATCGTTGTCTTCCGTGATCATGAATGAGACAGGGTGCTTTTGGAAGTCCAAACCTTTCTTGGAGACTTTCAAAACTCCGCCTTGCTCTATGTCCTTTGTGAAATACCCTGCCACAACTCCCTGACGGATTACGGAAGTCCACATGCTTTCCTCGCCGGAACTGCCCGTACCGAAAGTGTCAATCTCATTGTGATGATTTCCCACAATGGCATCCGTTGCCCTTCCTATCAGAATATTCCTTATATAATCCTCACAAAAGCTTTCCTTGATGTCCAATACTGTTTCTATAACCGCTAATAGTTCTTCTTTCGCTTCCACTTGTTTTTTGGGATTAAGACAGTTATCACAATTACCACAATTATCTTCTTTATACTCTTCTCCGAAATAATGGAGAAGCAACTTGCGCCGGCACACAGACGACTCGGCATAATAGACAGTCTCCTGCAGGAGTTGTCTGCTGATTTTCTGCTCGCTCAGCGATTTGTCTTCAATGAATTTCTCTAATTTCTGCAGATCCTTTGTTGAATAATAGGCGATGCACCGCCCCTCTCCTCCGTCGCGCCCGGCACGCCCGGTCTCCTGATAATATCCCTCAAGGCTCTTGGGAAAGTCATAATGTATGACAAAGCGCACATCAGGCTTGTCGATGCCCATCCCGAAAGCGATGGTCGCGACAATCACATCGATGCGTTCCATGAGGAAATCGTCCTGCGTCCGGCTTCTCAAGGCAGAGTCCATACCCGCATGATAAGGAGCGGCTTTTATCTCATTCGCCACCAGAACTTCCGCCAGGGTCTCCACCTCTTTCCTGCTCAGGCAATAGATGATACCGCTCTTGCCTTCGTTTGCCTTGATAAACTTTACAAGATCCTCCTCCACCTTGGGTGTCTTCTTTCTTACCTCGTAATACAGATTCGGTCTGTTGAAAGAGCTCTTGAATTCCCTGGCTTCCATGATGCCCAAGTTCTTCTTTATGTCCGAGCGAACCTTGTCTGTGGCGGTAGCGGTCAGTGCTATAATGGGCGCAGGGTGTATGTTGTCAATCGCAGGGCGTATGTTTCTGTACTCCATACGGAAGTCATGCCCCCACTCCGATATGCAATGGGCCTCGTCTATCGCATAAAAGGATATTCTCACCTGCCTGAAGAAAACGGCGTTGTCCTCTTTCGTCAGGGTTTCCGGAGCCAGATACAGCATCTTGGTCACTCCACTGAGGACATCGGATTTCACTTTCTCCAATGCGGATTTCGTCAAGGTGGAATTCATAAAATGCGCTATGCTCTCCTCCTCAGAGAGGGAACGCATCATATCCACCTGATTTTTCATCAATGCGATAAGAGGAGATATGATTATCGCCGTACCCTCCATCATCAGGGCAGGCAGCTGATAGCACAAGGATTTCCCTCCACCTGTCGGCATCAACACAAAGGTGTCGTTTCCTGCCAACACGTTTTTTATAATGGCTTCCTGATCCCCTTTGAAGGTATCAAAGCCAAATGTTCTTTTCAATGTCTCTACCAAGCTCTTGCTTTCCTTCATGCTTCTTGATTAGGAGTACAGAGACGAATAACCTCACTCTTACTAAAACAAAGTTATAAACAAAATAATGTACAACCTAATTATTCAGGCAAAAAAAACAACACACGGCTTCTCTTCCCGCTTTTTACAGGGACTTTTTCCTGAAATGCCGCTCGGCATACTCCCTGTCCACCTCAAAGGTTTGCTTCTTGGCGGACGGAAGGGAAAACATTGCGTCTGTCATGATCTCCTCCACGATAGAACGCAGACCGCGAGCCCCCAATTTGAACTCTACCGCCTTGTCCACAATAAAATCCAAAGCCGCCTCGTCAAATGTAAGTTTGACGCCATCCATCATCAAAAGCTTCTCGTACTGTCTGACAATGGAGTTTTTGGGCTTTAGCAGAATATCATGCAGAGCCTCCCTATCCAACGGATTCAGATAAGTAAGGACAGGAAGACGGCCTATCAGCTCGGGGATAAGTCCGAACGACTTCAAGTCCTGCGGCTGCACATAGCGCATCAGATTCTTCTGATCTATGTTCAGAACGTTCTGAACAGACTCGAATCCGACCACATGGGTGTTCAACCGTTGCGCTATCTTCCTTTCTATACCATCGAAAGCCCCTCCGCAAATAAAGAGAATATTCCTTGTATCCACCTGGACATAGGACTGTTCCGGGTGCTTCCGCCCGCCTTTGGGGGGAACATTCACGATAGAGCCTTCCAAGAGCTTGAGCATTCCCTGCTGAACTCCCTCCCCGCCAACATCTTTCGTCAGGGAAGGGTTGTCCTGTTTCCGTGCTATCTTGTCTATCTCATCAATAAAGACAATACCTTTCTGGGCACGATCCACATCGCCATCCGCAGCCTGCAACAGACGGGAAAGAATACTTTCTATATCCTCGCCCACATATCCCGCCTCGGTAAAGACCGTGGCATCCACTATGGTAAAGGGAACATCTATCAGTCTCGCAATGGTACGGGCAAGCAAAGTCTTCCCCGTTCCAGTAGAACCTATCATTATTATATTGGACTTCTCTATTTCCACAGAGCCGTCATCGGGCTGTCCCAAACGCTTGTAATGGTTGTACACAGCCACGGACAGGCACTTTTTAGCATCATCCTGTCCGATGACATACTGATCCAGATACTTCTTGATTTCCTTGGGTTTGGGAACGGCTTTCAGCTTCTCCGCCTTTTTCTCACTCTTGGCGGAAGATTTCCCCAAGGTCTCCTGCGCTACCAGATACGCCCTTTCCGCACAATCCTCGCAGATACAGCCGTGCAAGCCATTCATCAGCAACCGCACCTCATCATACCCGCGACCGCAGAAAGAGCAGTATTCTTGCTTTGATTTACTTGCCATTCCCCGTTTCCTTTGCCTTGCGCTGCAGAACTCTGTCCACCATTCCGTATTCGCAAGCCTCCTGCGCTGTCATCCAGTAATCACGGTCACAGTCTTTCACCACCTTGTCATATTCCTGATGGGAATGCAAAGCTATCAACTTGGTCAGCTCCACCTTGTATTTCTGAATCTCACGAGCCGTAATCTCTATGTCGGAAGCCTGTCCCTGCACGCCTCCCAGAGGCTGGTGTATCATCACACGGCTATGGGGCAATGCGGAACGCTTTCCTTCCGCCCCGCTTACCAACAGAACCGCTGCCATGGATGCAGCCATTCCCGTACAGAGAGTGGAGACCTTACTGTTCACATATTGCATGGTATCATATATCCCCAGCCCCGCGCTCACGCTTCCGCCGGGGGAATTGATATAGATGGAAATGTCCTTTGTAGGGTCTTGGGAGTCCAGGAACAACAGCTGCGCCTGCAAAGTATTGGCTGTATAATCATCGATTTGCGTTCCCAAGAAGATAACCCTATCCATCATCAGCCTGGAGAAGACATCCATCTGCGTCACATTCAGCTGGCGTTCCTCCAGGATATATGGATTGAGATAGGAGTTCTGCATCTTGACAACATCGCTGAGAACCATACTGTTGATTCCCAAATGACGTGTCGCAAACTTTTCAAATTCGTTCATTCCTCGAATTACGCATTAAACATTGCATTGAAATCCTCTATGGAAATCTTCTTTTCCTGAAGTTTCACAGTAGCCTTTATCGCCTTTGTCAGCTCAATATCGATGGCACGGCTGACCAAACGCTGCAATTGCTTGTCATCCTTTGTCATCTCCTCGGCATAGTGTTCCAGATACTCATCGGGGACATTCGTCAAGCCATACTGGGCGAACTGGCTTCTGGCTACGACCATGGCAGCCTCCTTGATATGCTTGTCCTCCACGTTCACTTTCAGCTGTTCCATCAGTTTGGAGCAAATCAGAGCCCATTCACGGTCTTTGACTATTTCCGCAAAATTCTTTTCGATTTCCTCTTTCTGCTTGTCATCCTTTGCGTTCAGCAGCATCTCATGCTTCATGATTTCCTCCGGGAACTTGACATCCCCCGCTTTCTTCAGGCAATAGTCCTTTATATCAAGGATGAACTTGTAGTCGCTGTCCTGCGCATAGACTTTCTCTATATCCTCTTTCACACGATTGCGGAACTCAGCCTCGTCCTTCACGGCATCCTTACCGAAAACCGCATCAAACAGATCCTGATTCATCTCCGCCAAACTCATGTGTGAGATGCTGGTAATGCTGTATTTGAAATCATTCACATACTTTCCGGCATCCTCTTTCTTCACTTTCAGCAAAGCCGCAACCTCCGTTTCCTTGCCGTCATACGCCTTGGAAACATTGAATACGACATCTCCTTTTTTCGCTCCCTCGAACAATTTCTTCTGATCCTCGTTGCTAAAGAACTTGGGCATCACACTGACATCCTCTATTTTCAAGCCGTCAGCTTTCTCCGCGCCCTTTTCGTCCAACTCGACCAGAGTGCCACGAAGCAAATCTTCCGCCCCGAAAGTATCCACCTCCTCAAACTTGCCGTTTCTTCTGCGGTAAGCATTGATTTGTTCCTCAACCTGAGCATCGGTAACATCAATATTATAATAAGGTATCTTGTCCTTCGCAGACAGCTCTATGGAGAAAGAAGGGGTCAATCCCACCTCAAAGTGCATCTCGAAATCATCGGCGGCCTCCACATCAACCTTTTCATCATCTATGTTGAGCGGGGAAGTCACCAAATCCAATTTCTCGTCTTTTATATAGTTATTGATGCTTTCGGAAATCACTTTCTGCATTTCCTCCGCCTTCACTTCCAGACCATACATCTTCTGAATCATCCCCATAGGAACCATTCCCGGACGGAATCCCGGCATCTTGGCTTGTTTCTTTATCTTCTTCAGAGACTTCTGAACATTTTCGTCAT
>CAVEJA010000260.1:0-578 GCA_963615745.1 Duodenibacillus sp. | reverse complement strand
CATAGTCTGCCTTAACAACTTTAACGGTCAGTTTGCCGTTCACTTCATCCGTTTTCTGTAATGTAATATCCATATTCTGTGTGTACTAATTTCTAAAAAAAGCGAGTGCAAAGTTACTATTTTATTTTGAAAACCACGGAGCATACTGTATATTTTGAATCCTTTGCCACAGTCGTCCCGCCATCTTGTCCCTTGCACTTGGCGAGGCCATGCTGCAAAAGCCCCTCTCCATATTTATTTATTCATATTTCTATAACCTCGCCATCGTATCCATAGGATATATTGGACGGCAAGAAAGACTTGCTTTCCTCGTGTAACCCCGCCGTATGTGCCAGATGAATGATTCTCGCCCGGGGTATTTCCAAATCCCGCACCAGCCCGACTGCATCCTGAACGGTCTGATGAGTGGGGTGTTCTCTGAATCTCAGTCCATTTACAACCAGGAATTCCACTCCCGCCAACTGTTTATAGCTTTCCCCGGGCATTGTTTTCATATCTGTTATATAGGCGAAATCTCCTATCCGATAACCCACTATTGGCATTTCTCCATGATTTACAGCTATCGGCAACACCTCCAC
>CAVEJA010000259.1:0-2184 GCA_963615745.1 Duodenibacillus sp. | reverse complement strand
TCTGTCAGGAGGACTGCAGAACTACGATGTCACGGAAGAGGAGATAGAGAAAAACTTGGAAGGAATGGACTAACACACAGAATACCATACCTATATATTGCAAAAAAGGAAATCCCTATTGGATTTCCTTTTTGCTTAAAAACCGCTTCTGCGAAGCCGTCCGCAGGGAGGGTTTCCGCAACACGGCGGTTTAGCACCCGTAACTCCGCGGTTTACGCCCCGAAAAAGCCCTGTTTAACACTCCTAATCCGCCGAGTCAGGAGTGCTAAAACGGCGAGTTACAAGTCGAAAAACGGTGACTTTCTTTTCTAAAAAAAATTACCGGGCAATCCAACCGCCCGGACAAAGCGGGAAAGAACTCGCTTTTTGGGAGCGGAAACAAAATAAAAGGGAGTTTTCCTCGTTAGAGAATAAGTATGAGACACCCTATACTCACCTTGACAATACTCGCCCTCATGATATGCCACACGGGAATCATGGCTCAGAAACACGTACATATAGGAGGGAAAGTCGTGGACGAGCACGGCTCGCCCATAGGCTACGCCCTCATTCACGTGGAAAGACAGACGGCATACGCCATGAGCGGGAACGACGGAAAATACAGTCTTGTATGCGGGAAACAGGACTCCGTCACCCTGGTTTGCTCCCTGCTGGGCTACCGCACCCGCAAAATCACCCTCCACCATCCGCAGGACTCCGTCACCGCCGACTTCAAAATCATATCCCAGACCAACACACTTGGAGAGGTGAGCGTGAAGAGCACCCGGAGACAGACAGACCAAATGCAGCACATCAATGCGGAACATACCAAAACGCTGCCCTCCACAACAGGAAACGCAGAGGAGGAACTGGTCAAGACCCAGATGGGCGTAAGCAGTCACAACGAGATGAGTTCACAATACAACGTGCGCGGAGGAAGCTACGACGAGAACTGCGTCTACCTGAACGGCATCGAGCTTTACCGTCCGCTGCTGATAAGGGCGGGAGAGCAGGAAGGGCTCAGCGTCATCAACAGCAACATGGTACAGGACATCAAATTCTCCGCCGGAGGCTTCGCCGCCCAATACGGAGACAAGATGAGTTCGGTTCTGGATATCACCTACAAGCGGCCGGAGAAATGGGAAGCCTCGCTTTCAGGAAGCCTTATGGGCGGAGACGCCTACATAGGTTTCGGAAACAAGAAGTTCTCCATGATGAACGGACTGCGCTACAAGACCACCCGGCTGCTATTAGGCTCTTTGGACACCCACGGAGAGTACCGTCCCAACTTCCTGGACTACCAGAATTTCACCTCGTGGAAGCCCAACAAATACTGGACGATAGACTTTATCGGCAACATTTCCGACAACCACTACACATTCAAACCCGAAGACAGGGAAACCAAATTCGGCACGATGGAGGATGCCAAAAGTTTCAAAGTCTACTTCGACGGTCAGGAAAAAGACCTTTTCAAAACCTATTTCGGAGCATTGAGCGTCAGCCACCACTTCACGAAAGACATCACACTGGGATGGACCACCGCCGCCTACTCCACCAAGGAAGAGGAGACATACGACATCAGCGGCGAATACTGGCTCAACGAGACCAACACGCAGGAACAGCTCGGAGTGGGAGCATACATGGAACACGCCCGAAATTTCTTGACAGCAAAAGTGCTGCAAACCTCCCTACAACTCAACGCCAAAATAAAGCGGCACAGCATTGCGGCAGGCATCAAATGGAAAAGCGAGACCGTGCGGGAGAACTCCGTGGAATGGGAAAAGCGGGACTCTTCCGGCTACAATGTCCCGACCCAGTCCGAGAAACTGCAACTTATATACAGTCTGAGGGCAAAAACCGAAATGCAGACCAGCCGGATAGAGATGTTCGCCCAGGACACCTACAAGTTCCAAAACGACATGGGACTGCTCACACTGAACTACGGCGTGCGTTCCAGCTACTGGAACTGGAACAAGGAATGGCTGCTCAGCCCAAGGGTATCGGTGGCTCTGATTCCACAGAAATGCGAAAACCTGACCCTACGGCTTGCCGCAGGAGTATACTACCAGACCCCTTTCTACAAGGAACTGAAAGACACCGTCACCACCAACGGCAGCACACGGGTGGAGATGAACAAGGACATCAAATCCCAAAAGTCCGCACAGGTGGTACTGGGAGTTGAACGAGCGTATCCGTTACGATGTG
>CAVEJA010000258.1:0-3282 GCA_963615745.1 Duodenibacillus sp. | reverse complement strand
AAGTTTGATTTTTATTCGTCAAAGTTTGACGAGTAAAAAAGTCACCGTTTTACGAGGGCTAACTCTGCGTTTTAGCACTCCTAAAACGGCGAGTTAGAAAAATTACTCCGCGAGTTAGGAGGCATAAACCGCAGAGTTACGAGTGTTAAACAGGGAGTTTGCGAGGCTCAATTCGAGCAGTTGCTACGCAAGATGTCTTCCTCCAGTTGGGAAATGGAAACGGATGAAGGGTCGTAAAGATGCAGATGATGGTGTACATACGCTATCTTGTCAGAGATAGAGAAGAGGTCTCTCAAGTCATGGCTGACAATAATGATGGCGCACTCCGTCCGCAAGGATTTCAATTCGTTCAGCATCCAGGAACGTGCCTTGATGTCGAAAAACGTGTTCGGCTCGTCCAGCACCAATACTTCCGGCTGACACATCAGCGCGCGCGCCAGCAAAACCCTCTGGCGTTGCCCTCCGCTCAGTTCCCCTATCAGCATATCCTTGTAGTGGGACAGCTCCACCTTTTCCAAAAGTTCCAAAGCACGCCTCTCTTCCTCCGCAGCGTATTTCCTGCGAAAGGGACGAGACCCCAGCACACCCGAAAGCACGACCTCTTTGACCGTTACAGGAAAACTGTGGTCAAACGTGTTTTGTTGGGGCAGATAGCCCATAGAAAGATGGGAACAGGCTTTCCCTCCACGGAAAAAGGAGATTTCCCCCGACAAAGGCTTCAGTAATCCCAAAACAATCTTGACAAGCGTTGTCTTCCCTCCGCCATTCGGACCGGCTATTCCCAAGACCTGATTGGCGGAAAGATCCAGGGAAATATCATGCAGCACCACCTGCGACCCATACGCCGCACTTATTTTGTCCAGCTTTATAAGCGTCTGTCCGTCATTCATTGCACAATGCTTTAGCGATATTCCTCATTTCCTCATTCCAATTATATCCCAGAGGATTTATATAAGCCATCCTCGCACCAGTTTCTTTCCGAACTATCTCCGCCTGGGTTTTGGAGAACTGCTTCTGTACAAGGATAGGATAAGGGCCTTTTTTCCTACTCTCGGAAATCAACTCCCTCAAATCGGAGGGAGCCGGTTCTTTTCCGTCTTTCTCAATAGAGAGCTGGCGAAGCTGATACGCCTCCGCAAAGTATGTCAAGGAAGGATGAACCGTAATGAATGTACGGACAGGACACTTGGAAAGGATGTCTCGTATCTCCTTGTCCGTGTTGTTTATCTGTTGTAACAGCTTTTTCAGGTTGTCCTTATAAACATCCGCATTTGCGGAATCCCTCTTGCACATGGTCTCACAGATGACTTGGCAGATGGCAGTCACGTTTTGAGGAGAAGTCCATGTGTGTGGGTCAAATGTATGAAGGTCATTCCCGCTGTCCGAAACGAACAGACCATCGGAAGTATTCACCATCAGCACATCGCCGCTCCCCGTCTGCACCTTGCCCAACCATGTTGTCTCAAATCCCAGATGCCCTATCTTGAAGAACACATCGCTGTTGCTCAATTCCATCAGCTGCTTTGCGGTCGGTTTGTAGCTTTCCGGATTGTAATTTTCAGGGACGACGGACTTCACCACATACTGATTCCCTACAATTTGTTCCGTAAAAAACCTCAACGGCTCTATACTTACCATAATGGTTCTACGCTTCTCCTGCGTTCTATTGGTGCAGGATGCCAGGGCAAAAACCAGCCCCACGCATAAAGCCACCGCACATGGAAGCAAACGGAACAAGTATTTTTGACACATCATTTTCATTGGAAAGAAAAACGCTTTTACAGAGTTCAACATAAAAACAGACCCGCCGGATATGAAGCCGCAGCGAATACGGCTGACCGAAAACACGGCTCTTCAAAATAGCCTATGCAAAAGTACGGTTATTTTTTCACGTAGAAACCCTACGCTAAAAGAACATGAACTCCCTCTCCCTTGAAAAAAGATTGTATCTTTGCAGTAAATAAGATGCTTATAAACGTGCGCATCGCAATATGCAAAAGACTGCTTGGGCAGAAAAACAATCTATCATGGAATATAATTTTAAGGAAATCGAGAAAAAGTGGCAGAGCCGTTGGGTGGAGCAAAAGACCTACCGGGTGACTGAAGACAGGAACAAAAAGAAGCTTTATGTCCTGAATATGTTCCCCTACCCTTCGGGAGCGGGACTGCACGTAGGCCACCCTCTTGGATATATCGCCTCTGACATATACGCCCGATACAAGCGTTTGAAAGGCTTCAACGTGCTGAACCCGATGGGATATGATGCCTACGGACTTCCGGCAGAACAATATGCCATCCAGACAGGACAGCATCCCGCTATCACCACAGCGAAGAATATCCAACGCTATCGCGAGCAATTGGACAAGATAGGGTTCAGTTTTGACTGGAGCCGTGAGGTGAGAACCTGCGACCCGGACTACTATCACTGGACCCAATGGGCTTTCCAGAAGATGTTCAACAGTTACTACGACACAGAGAAAAACACCGCCCAGCCCATCGATGACCTCATCAGAAAGTTTGAGAAGACAGGCAGCGAGAACATTCATGCGGCACAAACAGAGCAGCTGAATTTCTCCGCCCAGACATGGGCTTCCATGACAGAGCAGGAGAAAAGCAAGACATTGATGAACTATCGCATCGCCTACCTCGGAGAGATGATGGTAAACTGGTGTCCGAAACTGGGAACCGTGCTGGCAAACGACGAGGTTGTGGAAGGTCTGAGCATCAGAGGCGGGCATCCTGTCGTCCAGAAGAAGATGAAACAGTGGTGTCTCCGTGTCTCCGCCTACGCGCAACGTTTGTTGGAAGGCTTGGAAACCATTGACTGGAGCGACTCCATCAAAGAAACCCAGCGCAACTGGATAGGCAGAAGCGAGGGAACAGAAGTGGAGTTCAAGGTAAAAGGCTCGGACAAGTCCTTCACCATCTTTACCACACGTGCAGACACCATGTTCGGTGTCACCTTTATGGTACTTGCCCCGGAAAGCGAGCTGGTGGCGGAACTGACCACTCCCGAACAGGAAACTTCCGTACAAGAATATGTGGCACGCACGAAGAAACGCACCGAGCGTGAGCGCATGGCCTCCTCACAGAAGACCGGCGTGTTCACAGGCTCTTATGCCATCAATCCTTTTACAGGAGACGCTGTTCCTGTCTGGGTCAGTGATTACGTACTGGCAGGGTATGGCACGGGGGCAATCATGGCAGTACCTGCCCACGACAGCCGCGACTACGCTTTCGCCAAGACTTTCAATCTGCCCATTATTCCGTTGGTAGAGGGGT
>CAVEJA010000257.1:0-6000 GCA_963615745.1 Duodenibacillus sp. | reverse complement strand
AACTCACACAAAGCACAAGAGAGCTCAATATCGTCACTATCGTGGGCTTGCCCGTCAGATACCACGGATTGTTGCTGAATTGCGCCGCTGTAATCAGCCGTGGGAAGATTGCCGGAATCGTACCCAAACATTATCTCCCCAACTACAAGGAATTCTATGAGATGCGTTGGTTTGCCTCCTCCAAAGACATTCCCAACGGAATCATCACGATAGCCCACCAGGAAGTCCCCATCGGCAGGAACATTCTTTTCAAGACCAACCAATGCACTTGGGGAATAGAGCTGTGCGAGGACCTCTGGGCACCCATCCCTCCCAGTTCGGAACTGGCACTGAAAGGGGCGGAAATCATTTTCAATCCCAGTGCGGACAATGACACTATCGGCAAATACGCCTATCTCAAAAGCCTTATTGCCCAGCAAAGCGCACGGACAATCGGCGGATATGTCTTTTCCGGAGCCGGTTTCGGAGAAAGCACACAGGATGTGGTCTTTAACGGAAAAGGATTTGTCTACGAGAACGGACAGCTTCTGGCTGAAAGCCAGCGTTTCTCTTTAGAAGAGCAACTCGTCATCAGCGACATTGATGTAGAAAGACTACAAATAGAGCGGCGTACAAACACCACTTTTTCCACAAGCATACAGGAGCATCTGCCGTTGCAAATGCCTTTGATGATTGATGTCCCTCTTCAGAACAGCGCGGATTTGCGACTGCACAGAACGTTTGACGCACACCCGTTTGTTCCGACAGGTCCGGCATTGGACGAACGCTGCGAGGAAATCTTCAACATCCAAATGCAAGGACTTGCCAAAAGACTTGTGCATACGCATTGCCAGAAAGTGGTCGTCGGCATCAGCGGAGGGTTGGATTCCACATTGGCTCTTCTGGTCTGCGTCAAGACTTTCGACAAATTGGGATATGACAGGAAAGGCATTATAGGCATCACGATGCCCGGTTTCGGAACGACAGACCGCACACATTCCAATGCCACACACCTCATGGAGGAGCTGGGCATCAGCATCAGGGAAATCAGCATTAGGGATGCCGTCATGCAACATTTCCAAGATTTGGATATCGACAGCAGCGTTCATGATGTCACCTATGAAAACAGCCAGGCACGGGAACGCACACAAATCCTCATGGATGCCGCCAACCAGGCAGGGGGAATGGTGATTGGCACAGGGGATCTGAGCGAGCTGGCACTCGGATGGGCCACATACAACGGTGACCACATGAGTATGTACGGTGTCAATGCCTCCGTCCCCAAAACCCTTGTCCGCCATCTTGTAACATGGACTGCCTCACAACTGTCCAATGAAAAGTGCAGACTTATCCTGTTAGATATCGTAGATACTCCCATCAGTCCGGAACTTATCCCTGCGGACGAAGCGGGAAACATCAGGCAGAAAACCGAGGATTTGGTAGGCCCTTACGAGCTGCACGATTTCTTTCTCTACCAATTTCTGAGATTCGGATTCCGTCCTGCCAAAATCCACTATATGGCAAAGCAAGCCTTTTCCACGACTTATCCGGAGGAAACCATCAAGAAATGGCTCACCATTTTCTTCAGGAGATTCTTCACACAGCAGTTCAAAAGGAGTTGTCTGCCGGACGGCCCAAAGGTAGGAAGCTGCAGTCTGAGTCCGCGCGGAGACTGGAGAATGCCCAGCGATGCGGATTCCCAGTCCTGGGTGGAGGAATGTGAGCTTCTTTAATGCGTATATCGTCATAGACAAACAAGCAACAATCAAGTATTCATGAAGAGATTTTTCCTGTTATTATCACTTTTATCTATCGCATTTGCCCTTTCCGCCAAGGAAAACAACACCTCTTTCTTTGCGAAAATAACCCCGGCAGACAACAAGACCGACATTGCCGAGGGAGACAGCACCGTGTTTTCCGTATGGCTATACTCCACACTTCCTTTCGACAACATCAAGTGTGACAACGCCGATTTCAAAATCAGCCACTGCCATGTCAGGAAGATTCTGAACCGACAGTACCGCAACCAGACACGCCGTTACCTAAACAACAGACCCTATTATTGCGTTCTTTGGGCGCAATACATTGTCAGAGGAGAAAAGAAAGGAAGTTATACCTTTCCCAGTTTGAGCTTCTCCATCACCCAATACAAGGAGATAGAGCAGAACATCGACCCTTTTGACCCTTTCGGATTCTTCAGACAGCCGTCTTACCAGAAGATCAGCCAAAGCTGTTCCAGTACCACTGTCAAATTCAATGTCGTGAACACTCCTCTGAAAACGACAGAAGAGCTTATCAAAAGCGGAAAAACAATCATATAGCCACATCTTTCAATCATGAGCGACGGACATTTCAACAGAGCGTTCCTTCCCAGAAACGACTATCAAAGCGCACTGAAAGTAGGAAAAGCCATGGAAAGGAAACGCTGCGAGGAAGCCTTGGCAGAAACTTTAGAGGAGTTCTGCACAGGGAATCCCTCCCTGCAAGAGCAGATCATGACCGGCTTCAAAGAAAAACTACGCCAATAAAAACAGAATATCAACCTTTCCTATAATGAAAACGACACCCATACTCCGTATATTCCTTCTTTCCTTTATCATTTTCTCCCTTTCTTTCCCAAGTTCTTTCGGCAAGAAAAAAGTCACAACCAAGAAATCCGCTGCGGACACTACCGCCATCCAGAGCAAGAAAACATTCTCCTCGCCCAACAGTATGCTCCAAGTCACCAAGGAAAAAGAGGCTTGGTTCTTCCAAATTCCCGACAGTCTGCTGGGCAGACTGCTCTTGGCCGTCACCCGATACACAGCCACTCCCGCAGGAATTGGCGTATATGGCGGGGAGAAAGTGGCTGACCAGGCTGTCTATTTCGAGCTTTCCCCTGACAAGGACAAGGTGTTCTTAAAGTCCAACATCCTGTACAGTCACTCCGACACGCTCGACGCCATCAACAAAGCCGTCCATAACGCCTCCTTAGACCCGATTATTGCAGGATTCAAGATTGAGAACAAAGGCAAGAAAGGGTATAAGATAAATGTGACTTCCCTCTTTCTGTCCGACAACTGCTTCTCTCTTCCATCCAAAACACGGAACAACCTCCACATGACCTCCCCTGTTTCCGAAGCCACCTATATAGAGAGCATACGCAGCTACCCCATCAACACGGAAATAAAGTCCGTGCGGACATACCACACCAGCAACTCCACCGTTCTCGCAGGGGAAATCGCCAACACTATTTCTGTGGGATTGAACACATCGTTCGTCCTTTTGCCCAAAGAACCCATGCAACCACGCATCTTCGATGCCCGCGTGGGATATTTCACAGACCAGTACAACATCTTCTCTGACGACCAGCAGAAAGTAATGCGCCAGAGATTCATCACCAGATACAGACTTGAGCCTAAAGAAGAGGATATAGAGAAAATGAAAAAAGGGGAACTGGTCGAACCCAGGAAACAGATTGTCTACTATATCGACCCTGCCACGCCCAAGAAATGGCGGCCCTATCTGATTGCGGGGGTGAAAGACTGGAACAAAGCCTTTGAAAAGGCAGGATTCAAGAACGCCATCACCGCCAAGGAATGGCCGGAAAACGACAGCACCATGAGCTTGGAGGATGCGCGTTTCTCGGTTATCCGTTATCTGGCTTCCAACATACCCAACGCATACGGCCCGCAGATTCACGACCCGCGCAGCGGAGAAATCATAGAGAGCCATGTCGGATGGTATCATAACGTCATGAGCCTCGTCCACGACTGGTATATGATTCAAGCTGGGAACTCTGATCCGCAGGCTCGTTCCATGAAATTCAATGACGAACTCATGGGGCAGCTCATCCGTTTTGTGTCTTCCCACGAGATAGGTCACACACTCGGACTTCGCCACAACTTCGGTTCCAGCAGCACCGTCCCCGTGGAGAAATTAAGAGACCGCAATTGGGTGAAGGAGCATGGGCATACGCCATCCATCATGGACTACGCCCGCTTCAACTATGTCGCACAGCCGGAGGACAGTATGGCACAGGAAGATCTTTTCCCACGGATAAACGACTACGACTGTTGGGCTATCGAATGGGGGTACAAGCCCATTTTCGAGGCGACCGATTCGGAATCCGACCGTTTCTTATTGGATAAGACCACAACCCAAAGGCTTGCCGGCAACCCTCGTCTGTGGTGGGGAGACGGAGAAGGCTATCGGTCAGACCCCCGTTGCCAGACAGAAGACCTCGGTGACGATGCGGTATTGGCAAGCAAATACGGTATTCGGAATCTGAAAGCCATGATTGAGAAACTCCCGGAATGGACATATTGGGGAAATGACACCAACGATGAGAATCTTACCTATATGTATGACCGGGTATACAACCAGTTCGTCAGATACTGTGGTCATGTCAGGAAATATGTCAGCGGGACTTATTTCAACAAGAAAACGGTAAACGAGCCGGGCAACCGATATGAAATGACACCCAGAGAAAAGGAGAAAAGTGTGCTTCCTTTCTTCAACGAGTATGTCTTCAACGAGCCGTTATGGCTTACAAACCCCTCTTTTATCCAGCGTATAACCAAGTCCAAGGAAGGCACATACGCTTTCCTGTCCAACAATATTGTCGCTCCGTTAGTCAGCGACGCCACCTTGGAGAGCCTCAACAGCAACTACCCTATCTCGGAATACCTTCCCGAACTTCAAAATATGCTGTTCAAGGAATTGGCAACCCGGAAAACGGTGTCATCCTATCGGCAGATGCTCCAGCGGACTTTCGTCAATCAACTCGTCCAATACTTCAACAGCCACAAGGACAATGCGGGAAATGCCACTACCGCTTTCGTGCTATACACGCTGAAAGACCTTTGTGGCAAGACTGGAAAAGCGGCAAAAGTCATCCCGGACAAAGAGACAAAAGCACATTACATACAGCTTTCCGACCAGATCAGCCGGGCACTTGCCATCCAATAAAACCCACATACCCATTCCTTTCCCTACAAGATCATGACCGACACCATCATTTTCGATTTGGACGGAACGCTGTTGGACACTCTTGACGACCTTTCCGACAGCGTGAACTACGCGCTTGAACACCACGGATTACCCATAAGGACGAAAGCGGAAATCCGCAGATTCCTTGGAAACGGCATACGGAATCTCGTCCTGCAATCCGCTCCGGCAGGACTGGAAGACCCGGTTTTCGAGCAAGTCTTCTCTACTTTCAAGTCGCATTACATGGTTCACTGTCTGGACAAGACCCGTCCATACAAAGGAATCATGGAAATGCTGCAAGCCCTGTCGGAAAAAGGCTACAAGATGGCCATCGTTTCCAACAAGGTACACGATGCCGTGTCCGAGCTTAACCAGCGGTTTTTCTCACAATATATACATGTAGCCATCGGTGAAAGCACGGGCGTGCGAAGGAAACCCGCACCCGACACCGTCCTTGCCGCCCTTGAGAAGTTGGGAAGTCAGGCAGAACACGCTGTCTATATCGGGGATTCCGAAGTGGATTACCAGACTTCGCTCAATGCCCATCTTCCATGTATCTCCGTATTGTGGGGATTCCGGGACAAAGATTTCCTTACAGCACTTGGGGCAAAGGTCTTTGCGGAAAGTCCACAGGACATTCTGACCCTTCTTCCCCGTTTTTAGGCATCCTCTATCTCTGAAAGTTCCAGCCACCGCATGGACTTTTCATCAATCTCGGCAGAGAGTTTGGGGAGACGGCAGCTCTTTTCCGTAAGCTCTTCCACCGTAAGCTCGCCGGAGCATAAGGCTTCCTCTATCGTTTTCTTCTCCTGCTCCAATTGCTCTATCTCCGTAGTCAGGCTTTCCAATTCCTTCCGTTCCTTGAACGTAAGTTTGCGCTTGTCATTCATCCTGACCTTGTTTGAGACCTTTGCCACGGAGGAATCCGAAGCCTCTTTCCGCTCCTGCTCCTTGCGGTATTCCGCCCATTCCCTGTACTGCGTATAGTTTCCCGGAAAGTCCTTTATCTTCCCCTCGCCTTCAAAAACAAGGAGATGATCCACGACTTTA
>CAVEJA010000256.1:3345-9487 GCA_963615745.1 Duodenibacillus sp. | reverse complement strand
CATCTATACACCCTTGACCGGGTGCCTTCCACCATATTGCTGGGCATATTCTGCGGACTGGTTTCCCTGTACTTCACGAAGACGATGAACTGGCTGGAGGATATTTTCAGGAAACTGAACAATATGTACGTGAAATTCGTCCTCGGAAGCATCGTCCTCAGTATCCTGATATTCCTGTTTCCCCCTCTTTACGGAGAGGGGTACGACTCCATCAACCTCCTGCTCAACGGAAATCCTGCGGACTTGCTCAAGAATTCCATCTTTGAGGACAACTCGCAGATATTGCTTCCCTTCCTCGGGCTCATTCTCGTCTCAAAGGTTTTTGCGACCACGACCACGACAGGAGCGGGAGGATGCGGCGGTTTGTTCGCCCCCTCACTCTTTTTGGGATGTATCAGCGGCTTTCTCTTTGCCAACCTGTGGAACAACGCCGGGCTTCTGTCGCAGGTTTCCCCTCAGAATTACGCCCTTTTGGGAATGGCGGGAGTGATGACGGCGGTGATGCACTCCCCTCTTACCAGTGTCTTCCTCATCGCAGAGCTGACAGGAACATACAGCATGCTTGTTCCGCTGATGATTATTGCGGTGAGCTCCTACCTCACCATGTACACTTTCGAACCCCACAGCGTGTACGCCACCCGCCTTGCAAAGAAAGGACAACTCATCACCCACCACAAGGATCAGGCTATCCTGACATTGATGACTTTGGATTCCATCATCGACAAATACTGCCTCCGGGTCAATCCGGACGACGATTTGGGAAAGCTCGTCAATTCCTTCGCACATGAGAAAGCCGAAGTCTTTGCCGTAGTAGACGGACTGGGAACATTGCGGGGCATCATCAACCTCACCAATATAAGGAAAGTAATATTCCGGCAAGAGCTATACCATACCTTGAAAGCCTCACAACTCATGGAGGAACCGCCTGGAATTGTGTACATAGACGAGCCTATGACGGTCGTCATGGATCACTTCGAGAACACCGGGGTCAGCGTTTTGCCCGTACTGGATAAAAGCAACAAGTTCGTTGGATTTGTGGATAAGACAAAGCTGTACAGCTCTTACAGGCAGATGCTTGTGGATTTCTCGGAAGAATAACGCTCAATTTATATGGACAAAAAAGATTTGAGAATCGTCTATTTAGGAACTCCCGACTTTGCGGTAGAAAGCCTTAAGCGGCTTGTAGAGGGGGGATATCATGTCGTAGGAGTGGTCACCATGCCTGACAAACCTCTGGGACGACACCAGAATCACCTATGTCCAAGCCCGGTAAAACAATATGCGGAATCCGCAGGTCTCCCGCTCTTACAGCCGGAAAAACTGAAATCCGAGAGCTTTCTGTCCCAACTGAGGGAATGGAAAGCGGATTTGCAGATTGTCGTGGCGTTCCGCATGCTCCCGGAAGTGGTATGGAACATGCCCCGTTACGGCACTTTCAACCTTCACGCCTCCCTTCTTCCACAATACCGGGGAGCCGCGCCCATCAACTGGGCGATTATTAATGGAGAGAAAGAAACGGGAATAACCACTTTCTTCCTCAACCACACCATTGATACAGGAGACATCATTGACCAGATACACGTTCCCATCCTCCCGGAAGAATCCTTCGGAGACATCCATGACAAGCTCATGTATCTGGGAGGAGACCTCGTTCTCAAGACGGTGGATAACCTTTTACAGGGAACTATCAAGGCGCAGCCACAAGGAAACCTTGTCGTGGGAGAGGAAAACCTCAAGCCCGCACCCAAGATTTTCAGGGAAACCTGCCGCATACAATGGACGCAAGAATGTGCTTCCGTCCACAATTTCGTCCGCGGTCTCTCCCCCGCACCGACAGCCTGGACGGTAATGAGAAATGCGGGAAAGGAAGAAGTCGTGAAAATCTTCAAGACAGCCATCGACCCTTCTGCCACCACATTGCCTCCCGGAGCTGTCTCCAGCGACGGAAAGACCTTTCTCAAGGTAGCCACAACCGAAGGAAGCATCCATATTCTGGACTTGCAGATAGCCGGAAAGAAGAGAATGAACGTTGCGGACTTCCTCCGCGGATTCAAGGTTTCCGCAGATTCCTATATGGAATAAGCCCTCCTGAGAGTAATTTTTCTCACAAAAACTTTGTCGTTTCATTTTTTTTATCTTCCTTTGCCTGTAAATTGCAAACCTATAAAAACAGAACGCCTATTGTAATGACGCTACTCTATTCATCAACACTAATAAGGTAATGGAGCAATCTAAGCATCTGACCGATGACGAATTGGTCAAAATGTATGCGGACGGCAACAATGAGGCATTCGATTTATTATTGGAGCGATATAAGACAAAGCTGTTTTCCTATATCATATACAACACCCATGACCAGGATCTCGCCAACGACATCTTCCAGGAGACCTTTGTCAAAGCCATAGTCAAGATTCAGGCAGGCCAATATACCTCTTCCGGGAAATTCCAGGCATGGATAAACTGTATCGCCCATAATATTATTATGGACTATTTCAGGAAGAAGAGCTACGAGAACACCGTTTCCGACGATGCCTGCGACGGGCAGATTCTCAACAATCTGTGCCTTTACGATTTCAGCATTGAGTCAAAGCATATACACAACCAGAGCCTTCAGGATGTGGTGACGCTGTATCAGATGCTGCCACAGCCCCAAAGTCAGATAGTATATATGCGCTTTTACCAAGGCATGAGCTTCAAGGAGATTGCGGAAGAGCTCCATATCAGCATCAACACCGCCTTGGGGCGTATGCGCTACGCACTCATCAACATGAAGCGCATGGCTTCAGAAAAAAACATTTCTTTCGAGCTGGCTTAAAATAAATTCCGACTTACTGCGTTATTTGTATAGACAACCAACGCAGCAAGCCTATGACCGATTCTACCATTCTGGAATTTTCCCCGTCCGAGGAAACCATAGCGTACCTTAAAGCCTTGGCGCGCCAGTTGCAGAAGAAGCCTTCTCCTCCAACTGCCATCGCATAGAGCATAGGGTTCCCGCCTGTTTTCCTTACTCCACCTCCATCAAATCGGACATGATTGTGTCTGATACAAAAATCCCCTTTCGGGTAAGCCGGAGAATGTTTCCCTGAAAAGAGAGTTCCTTCCGTCCCAGAGCGGGAGCCGCCCATTCCAGAAGCCTTTCCGCCGAAGCCTCTCCGAAAGTCCTCGAAAAGGAATCCATATCGATTCCCTCTCTCGTCCGCAAGGATTTCATCACCCATTCGTTTCTGCGGGAAACCACAGACAGCACCTCTCTTTCCTGCAAATGATTTTTCTCCACATCCCCTTTTCCCTCCACATACGCCTTCAGACCAGGTTTGTTCCAGCAACGTGACACATGGTCATAGGAGTGCGCCGATGGCCCGCATCCCAGATAGTACATGTCTTTCCAATAGCCGCTGTTGTGAACTGCCCTGTAACCCGGCTGGGAGAAGTTGGAAATTTCGTATTGCACCCATCCACATTCCTCCAGTCTGTCCTTCAGAAGATAGAACATCCTTATTACCTCCTCCTCATCCGTCTCCTGAACCTTTCTGTCTTGCAGGAATTTTGTCAGCAAAGTCCCCTCCTCATACATGAGGGAATAAGAAGAAAGATGCCTCACAGGCAAAGCCAGCACGCTTTCCACATCCTTTTTGAAATCGGAAACCGTCTGTCCGGGTATGCCGTATATCAGATCCACGCTTAGATTGTCGAATCCCGCACCGTGCAGCCGCTCCACGGCTCTCCGCGCCTCCGACCCCGTATGTCTCCGATTCAGGAATTTCAGTATTCCGTCGTGGAAGGACTGGATGCCCATACTCACCCTGTTAATCGGGGTTTCCGCCAATTCCCTGGAATAAGTCTCTGTAATATCATCCGGATTCACCTCTATCGTCACCTCCGCATCCCGCTGCAAGGAGAACTCCCTGGCGATAACATCGAATATCCTGTGAAGAGACGATATTTTCAACAGCGATGGCGTACCTCCTCCTATATAGAGAGAGTCCACCCTGTTGTCGGGAAGATAATCCTTGCGCAGCCGCAACTCGTTGCACAAAGCCTCAACATAGTCATCCTGAAACCCCTCCTTACCCGCCGTGGAGTAGAAATCACAGTATATACATCTGCGTTTACAGAAGGGAATATGCAGATAAATTCCGTTCATAGCGCAAAGTTATACATATTTACGCTAAAAGAAAAATTGCAAAAAGTACCTTGCAAATTTGCTTCTTTGATTATTTTTTTCTACATTGCGACAACTTTTCAAGGCATCTAACCAACTTAAAAGATATAGGAATATGAAAACTTACCAGACAAACGAGATTAAGAACATCGCCCTTCTTGGCAATGACGGCTCAGGAAAAACCACTCTTACAGAAGCCATTCTCTATGAATGCGGGCAACTGTCCCGCAGAGGACGCATCTCTCAGAAGAACACTGCAAGCGACTATTTCCCCGTAGAACAGGAATACGGTTACTCCGTTTTCTCCACGGTTTTCCATGCCGAGTACAATAATAAGAAGCTGAACTTCATCGACTGTCCGGGAGCAGACGACTTTGTCGGGGCTGCCATTACCGCTTTGAACGTGACAGACACCACCGTAGTGATGCTCAACGGACAATACGGACTGGAAGTAGGCACGCAGAATCACCTGCGTTATACGGAGAAACTCCAGAAACCCGTTATCTTCCTCCTCAACCAACTGGATGACGAGAAGTGCGATTACGACGGCATCGTTGAGAAACTGAAAGAGATATACGGAGGGAAACTCATCCCCATCCAATACCCATTGAATCCAGGGCCAGGTTTCAACTCATTCATTGATGTACTGACGATGAAGAAATACACCTATGGGGCGGATGGAGGAAAGGCTACCGTAGAAGACATCCCCGCAGAGGAGATGGAGAAAGCCACAGAGATGAACAAAGCCCTTGTGGAAGCCGCTGCCGAACACGACGAGTCCCTGATGGAGAAATTCTTCGACCAAGGCTCTCTGACCCAGGACGAGATGCGCGAGGGCGTTCGGAAAGGACTTGTCACCCGCAGCATTTTCCCCTTGTTCTTAGTTTGCGCCCGGCAGGACATGGGCGTAGACCGTATGCTGGAATTTCTGGGGAATGTCGTTCCCTTCGTGGACGAGATGCCGAAAATCACCAATACGGAAGGCGAGGAGATAACGACCTCCAACGACCAACCCGCCTCCCTGTTCTTCTTCAAGACGGGAATGGAACCCCATATCGGCGAGGTGCAGTATTTCAAAGTCATGAGCGGCTCTGTCAAGACAGGAGACGAGCTGACCAATGCGGAGAGAGGAAGCAAGGAACGCCTCGCCCAGCTGTATGTCAGTTCCGGTTCCAACCGCAAGGCGGTGGATGTTTTGAATGCGGGAGACATAGGCTGTACCGTCAAATTGAAGGATGTCCATACAGGAAATACGCTCAATGGCAAGGACTGCAAGAACCATTTCAACTTCGTCAAGTTCCCGCAGCCCAAAATCACACGCGCCATCCGCGCGCTCAATGTGGCGGACACCGAGAAAATGGTCGCCGCCATCAACCGCATGGCGGAGGAAGACCCCACATGGATTCTGGAACAGAGCAAGGAACTGCGCCAGCTTCTCATACACGGACAGGGAGAGTTCCATCTGCGCACCCTGAAATGGAGACTGGAGAATCTTGACAAAATCCCTGTCGAATTCTATGAACAGCGCATCCCGTACAGGGAAACCATCACGAAAAGTGCCATAGGAGAATACCGCCACAAGAAACAAAGTGGTGGCGCGGGGCAGTTTGGAGAAGTCCATCTTATCATCGAGCCATACACGGAAGGTGCGCCGCTTCCTCCTGTCTTCAAGTTCAACAATCAGGAATACCGCATTACGGTAAAAGGAACGCAGGAAATACAATTGGACTGGGGAGGAAAGCTCATCTTTGTCAATTCCGTGGTCGGAGGAGCTATTGACGCACGGTTCATGCCCGCCATTCTGAAAGGAGTCATGGGCTGCATGGAGAGAGGTCCGCTCACCGGCTCATACGCCCGTGATGTGCGTGTCATCGTCTTCGACGGAAAGATGCACCCGGTTGATTCCAATGAAATATCCTTCATGATTGCGGGGCGCAATGCCTTCAGCCAGGCTTTCAAAACCGCCTCTCCCAAGAT
>CAVEJA010000256.1:1545-3335 GCA_963615745.1 Duodenibacillus sp. | reverse complement strand
CATCTATGATGTCGAGGTCTATTCTCCGGCGGACATCATCGGTGATATTATGAGCGACATCCAAGGCAGACGGGGAATTATCATGGGCATCCATTCCGGGAAGAACTACGAAACGCTTTCCGCCCAGGTGCCGCAGAAGGAAATGGCGAATTTCTCCACCTCGCTCAGTTCCATTACCGGCGGAAGGGCAAGTTTCAGCATGAAGTTCAGCAAATACGAGCTCGTGCCTTCCGATGTACAGGAGAAACTTATCAAAGCACACGAAGCCGAAACTACCGAGGAGGCATAACTCCTTTGAACCTATAAGGAAAGCGGGCTGCATCTATCATTCAGCCCGCTTTCCTTATCTATATCTCCCCTCGGCTACTCCTGCCCCGCTATTTTCTCCAACAGAGCCGCATATTTCTCCGCGCCCTCCTGTATGTATTTCTCCGCATCGGGGGCGGCAGTGGAATACACAACCAGCGGGGTAAGATACTCCATCCCCGAATACAAGGCGGTGAACTCATAGGGTCTCAGCAACTCATCCATCGTAAAACGGTCACGACCGCCCGACCGATAAGCCTCATACTCCGAACCAGTAGTAGTAACTACCAGCAATTGCTTCCCTTTCACACCGGGATTCTCGAAGAAAGCCATGAAAATCTCATCCTGCCACTTCTTCAGCATACTCGGCGCGCTGCCCCAGTAAAAAGGAAACTGGAAAACCAGCACATCCGCCCGTTTGAACGCCTCATAGTAACTCTCTTCCGTAAAAGGCTCTTTGTAGAGATCCTTGACCTCAACATGGGATATCCCTCTCACCCTGTCCGCCAAAGCCTTGTTCGCTTTGGACTCTTCCAAATGCGGGTGAGCCAACAATACCAGTATATTCTTCATAACAGAACAAAATTACTACTATTTCCCGATATTGTCCGACCGCCCCGGATTAATTTTCGCCCATATTTCCCTACCTTTGCATCCTCAAAACTCCCTGTTATGCTCAAACCCATTCTTTCTAAAGAGGAGATAACACGATGGAACAGCCTGATAAACGCCTCCAGACACATTGTCCTCATAGGACATTCCAGCCCGGACGGTGACGCCATCGGGTCGTCTCTGGCTCTCTACCACTATCTGCTGTCCTTAGAAAAGGCTGTCACCATCGTCATGCCCAACTGTTTTCCCGACTTTCTTGCCTGGCTTCCCCAGAGCAAAAGCATTGTCAATGCGCAATACCACAGGGACACAGCTTCTCGAATCCTCCAGGAAGCGGACTTGATTGTCTCTTTGGACTTTAGCAGCAAGGGAAGAATCGATGACCTGGAAGAGCATATCGCAGACGGTCATGCACGCCACATCGTCATCGACCACCACCTTAACCCCGAGTACCACCCCCAGCTGCTTGTCTCCAATCCCGCTGCCTGCTCCACCTGCGAGATTGTTTTCTCCCTCCTTTACCAGCTCGGAGCCTACGACAGTCTGAGCCGGGATACAGCTACCTGCATATATTGCGGAATGATGACCGACACCGGAGGATTCACTTACAACTCCACCCGACCCGAAATATACCTCATCATCTCCCAACTGCTTGCGAAAGGGATTGACAAAGACAAGATTTACAGGAACGTGTACCACAATTACAGCATCGACAGGATGCGGCTGATGGGATACATACTGAACGAGAAGATGGTCTACGACCCGGAGTTCCACGCCTCCTACTTCACCCTGACCAGAGAAGAAATGAAGCGTTACAACTTCAAGAAAGGGGATGCGGAAGGTATCGTGAATCTTCCCCTCGGAATCAAAGG
>CAVEJA010000256.1:0-1526 GCA_963615745.1 Duodenibacillus sp. | reverse complement strand
CTCTCCATATCCCTCAGAGAGGACACGGAGAAACCCCTCATCAGAGTTTCCCTGCGTTCCGTGGACGACTTCCCATGCAACAAGATGGCGGAGGAATTCTTCAACGGAGGAGGGCATCTCAACGCTTCCGGAGGGTCACTTCCCTGCAGCATCACAGAGGCGGAGGAGATTACCAGAAAGGCTTTCCAAAAGTACCACAAGTTGCTAAAGGACAATAATTGTTAATATTACTCTGTTCCAATCATCAAGAAACAACTATTTCGTATCTTTGCGACCATTATGAAGACTGTATTCAGACCTTTTCTATTGGTTATCTTCCTGGTTTCCCTCGCATCCGTCCTTTCCGGATGCGATGACGACGAGACCTACGGGAAGAAGAAAGAGAAAGAACGCAATACCATCCACGCTTTTCTCAACAATGGCGTTTGCATAAAAGAGGACATCACGGGAGACACCATCCTGTATGTAAAGCCCATCAAAGTCATCGACGAGGACACTTTCGCCGCACAGGACAGCACCACCAACCTTGAGGAGAACGAGTATGTGCTCCTGTCCAAGACGGGAATCTATATGCAGATTCTGAACAAAGGAGTCGGGGAAAAGCTGAAAGACGATGCGAAACCCGTCACCATCTACAACAGATATATCGAATACAACATAGCCGCAGACAGCATTCAGACCAGAAACAACTCCCCGTACTATATCGCCATCCCCGAAGAGATGACCTGTACCAACAGTTACGGCAATTACACGGGAACATTCATCTCTGGTGTGATGAAGAATTATTACAGCAAAACCGCTGTTCCCGAAGGATGGCTTGTCCCCCTTCCCTATATCAATCTGGGAAGAAGAACCGACCAGCTGGCTCTGGTAAGACTTATCGTCCCCCACTCTTCCGGGCAGGATGACGCCCAGCAATATGTCTACGCCTGTTTCTACGAGATAAGCTACCAGAGAGAGAGAGGCAAAGACCACTGATTTCATTGGGAATCAGTACGTAAATCTGGATGATTCTTGCATACCATCTCTATTTGCTTGATGCTTCTCTATGCCACAAATACATAGGCGTAGATACATGTAAACTTTTCTGAGCCTTTTATGTGTTGTCTATTTTGAAGGATATTTTCTTATCTACCCATATATAGGGTTTTGTACAGATGACATATTTCTACTAACACAGGCGTATTTTAGTTCCGCTATTGCTCTGACCATCGCAATGGCGGAAAAAAAGCACTTTAATCAGAATACCAACCAGGAAAGAAGCAGGAAGGGAAAATCGCATGACTATAACGTTCTTCTATAATAGAAATCTTAGATAAAATATTTATCAAAAGAAATACCCAATGTTTTCTATCATTTATATAACTTTGATTATCCATTTATACAAGAATGAACAGCACAAACTAATTAACAGGCTTAGAAACAACGCTTACTAAACAAGGGAACTGTAACATAGCACCGCACTATCAAAAAAATTATATGGCAAAAAAGATAAAACAAACAGTACAATTAATAGAAGGGATTGA
>CAVEJA010000255.1:0-3805 GCA_963615745.1 Duodenibacillus sp. | reverse complement strand
ATAAGGGGGCATGAAACAAAGAGCAGCAATAATAAGATGGTGGTATTTCTCATACTTCAAAGGTTTGTTCAGGGTTCAAAGGTAATTATTTTTTATCATCCCCATCAGTCCGCACTGGTAATTTTCCTTAAAATCAGAATCCCAGTTTCTCTATAATCTCTCTTCCGCTTCGGGAGATGGTCTGTCCCAGGACAGTGTTCGCATACAGTTTGTTTCGGAAAACGATAGAAACCGCCTGGATAAAGGAGATAGGTTTCATCTTGGCATTCTTATTGACAACGACATTCAAGTCGTGCGGAACAGCCTCTATGAATATATCCCTGCCGCCGACAAAAGGGTCTCCGTCCCGATGGAGATACCCCTCTCCTTCCCTGCGGATATGAAGTTTTTTCGTCTGGAACATCTTGACATGGCCTTTGTTTGGCAACGTGCCGTTAAGGAATTGCACTGCCAGAACAGGGGCTTCGGCAATATTGAACGGCTCAACAATCGTGACATCTATCAGTCCGTCCTCCAAGGAAGCCTTGGGAGCGATATACGCATTGTTCCCATATTGGGAGGCATTGGCGCAGGTTATGCAGAAGGCTTTGTAGGTGTTTTCCTCTCCGTTCTCGTCAATGAGCGTGTAGGTTTCCGGGGAATAGTTGATGATTTCCCGTATGGCGTTCTCCACATAAGTAATAGGGCCGCGCTTCAAAGACTTGTCGAACTTGGCACTAATATAGGCATCAAAACCCATTCCACAGGTGCAGAAAAACGGTTGGTCGTTGATTTTACCATAGTCAATAACCTTTACGGAACACTCGTTGATCACATCCACGGCTTTGGTATATTCCAGAGGCAAATGCAGATGGCGCGCCAATCCGTTTCCCGACCCACAGGGAATAATGCCCAAAGCGGTTTTTGTATTCACCAGAGAGCTGGCGATCTCGCTGACAGTGCCGTCTCCGCCCACTGCCACCACGACATCGTAGTTCAGAGCAGCCAGTTCCCTCGCCATCTCCGCCCCATGTCCGCCGTGCGCAGTGTACGCCACATCCCACTCATAGCTGTCCTTGTCCATGCGGGAGTTGATAGCTTTTACTATCAACCCCTTGCTTGTACCGCCAGAAATGGGGTTTATGATAAAC
Organism: Duodenibacillus sp.; assembly: GCA_963615745.1. Taxonomy (GTDB): domain Bacteria; phylum Bacteroidota; class Bacteroidia; order Bacteroidales; family Bacteroidaceae; genus UBA6382. Next base: position 2,675 of record CAVEJA010000255.1, on the reverse strand, counting down.
TGCACCTTTTTCTTCTTGCCCATAATCGCTTTTTCAAGATGCAAAAATACGGATTTTTATTTATTGACTCCGCTGTTTGTCCTGGGATTGGCTTTATTATAAATCTTTGAGCAGGAGGTTTCCTTCTCCACACAGGGAGTTATAAAGATTCATACTGTGCAAAAAAAGAACAAGTTCTTTTGAATATTATGCTAATAAGTTGTACCTTTGCAAGCCTATTAAAGAACGTACATTAAAGAAATAGAAGGAAGAACTATGGGTTTACTTCAAGATAGACTGAAAAACTACCGCGAACCTCAGAAGTATATGGAGATGGGAATATATCCCTATTTCCGTACAATAGAGGGAAGAGTGGGAACAGAAGTGTGTATGGATGGTCACGACATCCTCATGTTCGGCTCTAACGCATACACAGGACTTATCAATGACGAGCGGGTTATTGAAGCTGCTGTCAAGGCTCTCCACAAATACGGCTCCGGCTGTGCGGGATCACGTTTCCTAAACGGAACATTGGATCTGCATGTACAGCTGGAAAAGGAGCTGGCGGAATTTGTCGGCAAGGACGAAACCCTGTGTTTCTCTACGGGATTCAGCGTAAATTCGGGTGTCATCGCCACAATCACAGGTCGTGAGGACTATATTATATGTGACGAGCGCGACCACGCCTCCATTGTGGACGGACGCCGTCTTTCTTTCTCCAAGCAGTTGAAGTACAAACACAACGACATGGAGGATTTGGAGAAGCAACTCCAGAAATGCAATCCGGACGCAGTCAAGCTGATTGTGGTGGACGGAGTATTCTCTATGGAGGGAGATTTGGCCCCGCTTCCCGAAATCGTCAGACTGAAGCACAAGTATAATGCCAGCATCATGGTAGATGAGGCTCACGGACTGGGAGTTTTCGGAAAGAACGGTCGTGGCGTGTGCGATCATTTCGGGCTGACAGACGAGGTAGACCTCATCATGGGAACTTTCAGCAAGAGCTTGGCTTCTATCGGTGGCTTCATTGCCGCTGACAAAGATGTGATCAACTGGCTGCGCCATACCACGCGCACCTATATTTTCAGTGCCAGCAACACTCCCGCTGCCACAGCGGCAGCTCTGGAAGCCCTCCACATCCTGCAGAAAGAGCCGGAGCGGATTCAGAAACTCTGGGATGTCACCAACTATGCCTTGAAACGCTTCCGTGACGCAGGCTTTGAGATTGGCGACACAGAGTCTCCGATTATCCCTCTTTATGTGCGTGACGCAGTAAAAACCTTCGAAGCGACAAAACTTGCCTTCGAGAAAGGTGTGTTCATCAACCCTGTTGTTCCGCCCGCCTGCGCTCCGCAAGACACGCTGCTGCGCTTCGCTCTGATGGCAACCCATACCAAAGAGCAGGTAGACAAAGGTGTTGATGCCCTGATAGAGGTGTTCAAAGAACTTGACTTGTTGAAATAATCATACAAAAACATTCTTTCAGAGAAAGGAGGAAAACGTAAGTTTCCTCCTTTTTTCATGTATTAATACAGGACACACCTCGTCCAATAGAATCGAAATGCTTATTTTTGGAAATAAATTCCATTGCACCAATCATTTTCAGCCCATGAGCAAGATACCCGATATCAAGAAGCTCGTCTTGAAAGACACCGCATTCATCAACATGATGAGCAACCATATCTATAACATTCTGATAGTTGCCACTCATTATGATTCCTTCGTGCTGGAAGAGGATGGAAGAATAGAGGATCAGATATTCAACGAATACGCCTCCCTGGGGCTTTCCTCCCCTCCCCGATTCACGCAGGTGACTACTTCCCATGAAGCCCTTGAGGAACTGCGAATCCACCGCTATGAACTGGTGATGTTCATGCCCAACATGGATCAGCACGACATTTTCGCCACCGCAAGCGACATCAAGAAGAAACATCCCAAGATACCTATCATTGTCCTAACGCCCTTTTCCAAGGAAGTCACCAAGCGCATCGCCCGGGCAGACTTGTCCGCTGTGGACTATGTATTCTGCTGGCTGGGCGATCCGAGGCTGGTACTGACCATCATCAAACTGATGGAAGACAAGATGAACGCCCCGGAAGATTCCAAGAACGGCTCGCAAATCATCCTGCTGGTGGAGGATTCCATTCGTTTCTATTCCTCCGCGCTGATTCATCTTTACCAGTTCGTACTGGAGCAAAGCCAGGAATTTGCCAAGGAAACGCTCAACAACCACCAGAAGAACCTTCGCATGAGAGGACGACCCAAGATTATGCTGGCAAGGAATTACGAGGAAGCGGTAGCCATCTATGACGCATACAAGGAGCATATTCTGGGGATTATCTCCGACATGAGCATCAATTTCGGACAGAGCAAAGACCAGTATGCGGGATACCGCTTCGGACAATATGTGCGGAAATCCGACAAAACGCTGCCTTTCATTCTGGAATCCTCGGACAACGAGAACCGCAAATACGCGGAGGATATCCATGCTTCTTTCATAGAGAAATCCAGCAAGAACTACTCCACCGAATTGCGCCATGACGTGTCACTCCTCTTCGGGTTCGGCGATTTCGTCATTATCAACCCTGATACCGGGGAAGAAATCATGCGCATCAAGGATTTGAAAGATTTGCAGAACAAGATTTTCGATATTCCCGACAAGTCTTTGGCATACCATCTTTCCAACAATCATTTCT
>CAVEJA010000254.1:0-2278 GCA_963615745.1 Duodenibacillus sp. | reverse complement strand
ATAGAGACCTGATCACCACTTTGCAGGACTTGGCGTAAGGGAACATTCTTTCCATTAACGATAGCCCCGATACAATGATCTCCTATATTGGAATGTATGGCATAGGCAAAGTCCAATATGGTCGCCCCCTTTGGCAACTTGTGCAAGTCGCCCTGAGGAGTGAAAACATAGATTTCATCGGTTTTCAACTCACTGCGGAACTGATCCATCAGCTGCATGTCATCACTCGTCTCCAAGGCACTTCGTATGTTCGCAAGCCAGTTCTCAATGCCCGCATTGTCCTGCTTCACTCCTTTATAACGCCAATGGGCAGCCAGACCATGCTCCGCAATTTCGTCCATGCGCTCAGTCCTTATCTGCACCTCCACCCATTTGTTCTCCGGACCCAGCACTGTAATGTGCAGACTCTCGTATCCGTTACTCTTAGGCATAGACAGCCAATCCCTCATTCGCTTCGGATCAGGAAGGTATTTGTCTGTTATCAGACCATAGGTCTGCCAACACAGTTTGCCTTCGTCCTTTAACGGAGCGTCTATTATAATACGTATGGCAAACAAATCATAGACCCCCTCGAAAGGACAGCCCTGCCGCTGCATTTTCTGCCAGATAGAATGAATGCTCTTCGTCCTTCCTTTCATGTGGTATTTCATATGTTCGTTATCCAGCATCTCACGGATAGGCTTCATAAAACGCTCCATATACACATCCCGGGCATCTTTTGTGGCGTTCAATTTTTCCTTTATATGATAGTAAGCCTTGGGATTCATGTATTTCAAAGACAAGTCCTCCAACTCGCTCTTCACTTTATACAAACCTAACTTGTGGGCCAGGGGAGCGTACAGATAAGCCGCCTCTGAAGAAATGCGCAAACGAGCCTCCTCATTGACATTATCCTTGATCTGGCGCATCAGATTGGTGCGGCTGGCAATCATAATCAGTATCACCCGCATATCCTCGGCAAAAGAGACAATCAGGTTTCGGAAGTTCTCACTCTCTATACTGGGACTTTTGGCATACAATTCCTGTATGTTGATAATCCCTTTCAGAATTGTCCTCACTCCCTTTCCGAAAGTGGTTTCCACCTCCGACAGACTTTTTTCCTTCGGAATATAAGGGAACAGGAGGCAGGCCCACACAGCCTCGACATTCGCCCCTATCTCTTCGGTCACGAACAGAGCCGTCTGGAGAGAATAGATCAAAGGATTAAAACCAAACATATCACGATGAAACTGCCCAGACTGGATAAAGCCGCTTACCATTTGTTTTACCTCCCTATACCTTTTCCCTTCAAATGGTTCGGCAAACTTTCCCCTCAATTGCCTGTACAAACTTAGAAAACGGGACTTTTCATCCAATCTAAAAACCTCTTCCATGGCGAAACATTTTCTAAAAACCTTTCCTTATAAAGAAGAGCAATGAATATTCATCATTACTCTTCCTTTTCTGATTATCCTTAATAGATGTTCTTACCGTGACAATTCTTGAACTTCTTTCCGCTGCCGCAAGGACAAGGATCGTTCCTTCCAGGAACTTTCTCCGCCACATACGGTTGCGGACGACTTGGTTGCTCCCGCGTATCATGATGGGCGGCAGCCTGCTGTCCGGGATCTGTCAGATCCGTCCTGCTTTCCTGGTATCTTGGTTGGCGGGACGGCGTTTCCGCAGGAGCTTGCCGCACCTCCTCCGCATTCTGCAAAGGAATCTGTCCACGCATCAGTATACTTGTCGTGCGGTTATATATCTTATCTATCATCGCATCAAACAAGGTCACACTCTCCAATTTGAATATAACCAACGGGTCTTTCTGCTCATAACTTGCGTTCTGTACGGAATGGCGCAATTCGTCCAAATCACGAAGATTCTCCTTCCACTCGTCATCAATAACAGACAAAAGAATACTCTTCTCGAAGTTCTTCACCAGCGACTTGCACTCCGTCTCATACGCTTCTTTCAAATCACAAGCTATATTATACATGTGTTTACCGTCTGTTATTGGAACAGCGATTCTTTCATACACAGAGCCCTCATGCTCATATACATTCTTAATCACAGGAAGTGCCACTTCCGCCATTCTCTCTGTGCGCCTTTTGAAGTTGGCCATCACTGTTTCAAAAGCCTTCTCATAGAGAGCGTCCCGGTTTGTCGCCTCAAATTCCTCTTCCGTGAAAGGAACTTCCATCGCCATTATCTTCAGGAATTTTTCCTGACAGCCGTTCCAGTCATTCTTATCGATTATTTCACAGCAGCGATCCCATATCATATTACTGATATCCATCCC
>CAVEJA010000253.1:0-4224 GCA_963615745.1 Duodenibacillus sp. | reverse complement strand
CCGTCTCCCGTAAGACAGTAGACATCAAACCCTTTTTGAGATGTTCTTCCTGCCAAAGCCAGTCCTGTGGCAACAGGCAGTCCGTGTCCCAGACTCCCTGTTGAGATCTCTACTCCGGGGATGTCGTTGCTGCAATGAGTATAATAGAGAGAGCCGTTATCCCCATAGCTGCTTTTCAATTCTTCGGAATGGATAAAGCCTGTCAGGGCGAGCGTGGCGTAGAGTGACGCGCAGCAGTGTCCCTTGCTGAGGATGAAACGGTCTCTGTCAGGAGCATCGGTGTTCTGTGGCGTGATGTTCAGTTTCCCGCTTCCATAGAGAACCGCCAGCAAATCAGCCATGGACAAAGCTCCTCCTGTGTGGGAGGACTTGGCGTGATAGGCGAGTTCCAAGGCGAGTTCCCTGATTTTCTTTGAGAGTTCTGTATAGTTCTTCATGTATGAAATGAGCGTCGGAATATTGTTTGTTGGGGAGGCGGGAGGGTTTATCTGTTGCAATAAGCCCTGATCTGCTCGGCGCAGATGTTGTAGACATCCTCTTCCTTATAGCGTTTGTACCAGTTTACGGTGAATTGAACGGCTTCTTGCAGGCTCAGTCTTGGCTTCCATCCCAGTCGGAATATGGCTTTGCTGATGTCGAGCATGAGGATTTTTGCCTCGTGTGGCGCATCTTCCGCAGACACATCCTTCAGTTTGCCTTTCCCGTAGTTGGAAACAACAAGTGAGGCTACATCCCATACGTTTGCCACGCTCTCGTGCAGAGGACCGAAGTTCCATGCCTCGCAGTATTCTGTGGGCTTTTCCCACATCTTCTTTGCCAGAAGAAGATAGCCGCCAAGGGGCTCTAAGACAAACTGCCATGGACGGATGGATTTGGGAGAGCGTATCTCTATGTCTTTTCCTTGCTCTATGGCCCGGATGCAGTCGGGGATGATTCTGTCTGTCGCCCAGTCTCCTCCGCCTATCACGTTGCCTGCCCTTACGCTGGCGATGCTTGTTCCATGCTCATTGTACTTTTGAGGATTGAAGAAGCTCCTTCTCCAGCTTGCTATTGCGATTTCCGCCGCTCCCTTGCTTGCGGAATAGGGATCATATCCTCCCATGGGGTCGTTTTCACGATAGCCCCAAAGCTGTTCCTTGTTCTCGTAGCACTTGTCGGTAGTGACCATTACTCCCACTTTTACACTGGGAGTGATGCGGATGGCTTCCAGAATATTGATTGTGCCTAAGACGTTTGTCTCGAAGGTATCTAAGGGAAAATCATAGCTTAGCCTCACCAAAGGCTGTGCGGCAAGGTGGAAGATGATGTCGGGTTTCCACTCCGTAATGATCTCTTTCAGCCAGTGCCCGTTCCGAATGTCCGCCCTGGCATCCAAGTCCATTTTGATACCGATGTTGGAAAGGGCGTAATTGTCCATGTTGGTGCGCTCGTCTTGGGAGATGCCTCCTACAATTGCCCCCATTTCTTGTAGCCAGATGGAAAGCCATGAGCCTTTGAAACCGGTGTGTCCTGTGACAAGAACCCGCTTTCCCTTGTAAAAATCAGCCAGATTCTCCATAGTTACCATAGTTTCCATGGTGCTTTACCTGTGTTCCACAGATTGTTCAGTTCCTTGTTGTCGCGCAGCATATCCATGGGTTTCCAGAACCCGACGTGTTTGTATGCGTGCATCTTTCCGTCTTTGGCAAGGTTTTCCAATGGCTCTTGCTCGAAAGCGACATTGTCCACGCCCGCAGGAATATAGTCGAATACTTCCGGGTTGCACACGAAGAAGCCTATGTTGATCCAGCTTCCGTCTCCGGCGGGTTTCTCGCTGAAGGAGTTCACCCAGTTGTTGGCGGGGTTGATGTCTACCGCTCCGAACTTTCCATCGGGCTGGAACACGGACATGGAGATGGCGGCTTTGGACTGGTTGTGTGTCTCTATGGTCTTTGCGATGTCGATATCGCTTACGCCGTCACCGTATGTCAGGCAGAATTGCTCTCCTTTGACATAGGGTTCGATACGTTTGATTCGCCCGCCGGTAAGTGTGTTCAGCCCGGTGTCAATCATGGTCACCCGCCAATGCTCGGAATGGTTGTTGTGGACTTCCACCGAGCCTTTGGACAAATCTACCGTCATGTCGCAGTTATGGGAGTAGTAATTTGCGAAATACTCCTTGATAACGTACTGTTTGTATCCGCAGCAGATGATGAAATCATTGATGCCGTAATGGCTGTATATTTTCATAATATGCCAAAGAATGGGCTTCCCTCCAATCTCCACCATGGGTTTGGGGATGAGATTGGTTGCCTCGCTGAGGCGTGAGCCAAATCCTCCGGCTAAGATAACCGCTTTCATACAGGAGTTAATTTTGTTTGTTCAGGCATTCCTTGATGAACGCATCCATGTGTATGGCATGCTCTTTCACGCTTTTGTAGAGTTTGAACTGGGCTTTCGTCCTTACCAGGTTATGCTCCGGGTACTGGATCTTATAATAGGTGTCCCCGTTCAGATAGTCTGTCAGGAACCGTACCGCCTGCATATAGGGGAACAGTTGCGTGGCATAAGGTATGTTCTCTATCTCGATGGGGAGCAGGAAACTGCTGGCACTTTTCAGGTAACCTTTGATGAAGGAGTGGAAAATGGTGAGGTCGAAATTCACTTTGTCCAAGTCTTCCTCGTCCTCTTTGCTCGTGTTGGCGGCGGAACGCAGGAAATCCCCGATGTCTGAAAACACGAAATTGGGCATCACCGTGTCCAGATCCACCACGCAGAGAACCTCTTCTGTGTCTTTGTCAAACAGCAGATTGTCCACCTTCGTGTCGCAATGGCAGATCCTTTTGGGGAGTACGCCTTCTCTGTACAGTCTTTCGCCCTTGCACATCTCTTCCTTGTCGAGCATGATGGCTTCGACTATATCCTGCACTTTTTCGTATCGGTGCGCCGCATCCTGTCTGATGGCCTCCTCCAATTGCTGTATGCGGAACTCCATGTTGTGGAAATTGGGAATAGTCTCTGCGAGATGCGTGGGGATGTCTGCCAGTACGCTTTCAAACTGTCCGAAGGAAAGCCCTACCTCGTAGGAGGTTTCGGGGGTGACTTCGCTCTTGCTGGTGGAGTTGTCTATGAAGACCATCACTCTCCAGTACCTCCCCTCGCTGTCCTGCGTGTAGTATTTCTCTTGGTCGTTTTTCAGGGGGATGAAGGAAAGGGCGTGCCTGTCAATGTCTGCCATCCCCATTTCCTTGTACTTTTTCCGTATGTGGCTGGTTACGGCAATGATGTTTCCCATCAGCAAGTCTATGTTTTGGAAAATCTTGTCGTTGATATGCTGAAGCACATATTCCGGCTTCCCTTTCTCAACGGTGGTTACATGAAAGGAATCGTTGATTAATCCATTTCCAAAAGGAAAGATTTCCGCCACTGTGCCTTCTGTGGCAAACTGTGAAACGATGTTTTTGAGGGTGTCCTTTTCCATAAAATCAAAACTTAGATTGCACCAATACAAATCAGAACAAAGTTATGAAAAAAAAGTATTATGAGCCAGTCCTTTTGTCCGCATTTGTCTTTAAATGTCGCAAACGATTATTTTTTTGCTTTTAATTCGCTTTTCAATTGGGTTTTTGTATTTTTGCGTTTATAAGAAATGCAGGTTATATGATGACTCATTCTGATACATATATAAGCGAAGACTTCCTGTTGGATTCGGAATATGCCCGGCGGCTTTATCACGAGCATGCGGAGAGCATGCCTGTTCTGGATTATCATTCCCATCTGGATGCCGACAAGATTGTCAATGACTACCGTTTCTCTTCCATAGCGGAGCTTTGGCTGAAGCCGGGAGAGTACAAGTGGCGCGCGATGCGTGCCGACGGCATACCTGAAAAGTATGTTACAGGGCCGGTGTCGGACTGGGAGAGATTCTGCAAGTGGTCGCAAACGGTTTCCCATTTGTTCAGAAACCCTCTGTATCATTGGACGCATCTGGAGCTGAAACGGGTGTTCGGCATTGACAAGACCCTGAATCCGGACACCGCAAGAGAGATTTTTGAGGAGTGTAACGAGAAGCTGCAGTCTCCCGAATATTCCATGCAGAACCTGATAAGGCGGTTTAATGTCAAGGCGGTGTGTACTGCCAATGATATGACAGACTCTCTTGTCAGTCACAAAAAGTGGAGACAGGAGGCGAGGGATTTCAAGATATACCCGACCTGGAAGCCCGACCGCCTGTTTGATATGGAC
>CAVEJA010000252.1:0-8166 GCA_963615745.1 Duodenibacillus sp. | reverse complement strand
ATCATAAGGAGTGCCGAACTGTGTGCTGTTGGAGCGTACCGTGTCCAGACTGATGAAGATGTCCCCGTTGATGATGTTTCCCTCGGTGTAATCGAAAGTGATGACATCGGTGTAGTAATCATGATGCAGGTATTGACGATTGACCTCCAGGATCTTTTCGTCATCACAAAAGATGTATGCGACATCGCCAATCTTATAATGGTATGTTGCGGCGACGGTGCGCAGCCATTTGTTTGTGTCCCTTTTGCTGATGGCGGGCATCTTGACGGAATCCGTATTGTAGCTAATCATATTATTCTGTTGTGTCGAAAAGGGAAGGGGAGGCATTGTTGGAGGAGAGGTAATTCTTCCCCAGATGTTTGTAGGCAAGCTGGGTGGCTTCCCTCCCTCTTGGTGTTCGTTTGATGAAGCCTTCCATAATAAGAAAGGGTTCGTAGACATCTTCCACAGTCCCCTCGTCTTCCCCTATGCTGGTTGCGATGGTATTGACACCGACTGGACCTCCGTTGAACTTGTCAATGATGGTGAGCAGTATCTTGTTGTCTATTTCGTCAAGTCCGTATCGGTCGATATTCAGAGCCTCTAACGCCACTTGGGCGATGTGGACATCAATATCTCCATTGCCTTTCACTTGGGCATAGTCCCGGACACGGCGGAGAAGAGCGTTGGCTATACGGGGAGTTCCACGGCTTCGTCCGGCTATTTCCAATGCCGCATCGTCGGTAATGCTCACTTTAAGCATTCGGGCGGAACGTATGAGTATGCGTTTGAGCGTTTTTATATCGTAGTATTCCAAATGCAGATTGATGCCAAAGCGTGCGCGGAGGGGGGCTGTAAGCAACCCGCTTCGGGTTGTGGCACCGATAAGCGTGAACGGGTTCAGGTTAAGTTGGATCCTTCGTGCGGAAGGACCTTTGTCCAGCATGATGTCAATCTTGAAATCCTCCATCGCAGAGTAGAGATACTCCTCCACAACAGGCGACAGACGATGGATCTCGTCAATAAATAGTACATCGTGAGGCTCTAAAGAAGTGAGCAGTCCCGCCAAATCGCCGGGCTTGTCCAAGACCGGACCGGATGTGATCTTGAATCCTACCTCCAGCTCGTTGGCGATGATGTTGCTGAGAGTGGTCTTTCCCAGTCCGGGAGGACCATGAAGAAGAGTGTGATCCAGCGGTTCTCCACGGTATTTGGCGGCTTCAACGAACACCCGCAGGTTATCCACCACTTTGAACTGCCCGTTGAAGTCGTCGAATGTCAGCGGGCGCAGGGCGTTTTCGTACTCTTTGTCCGTGTGCAATCCTGTTTGCTCGCTTCTGATATCAAATGTATCTTCCATGATATGGGGCTACTTTTTCTTTTTGGGCGTGTTCAGGACTTCCAAAGCCTTCTTTACCGCATCGTTGTCCTCGTTAATGATGGAGTAGTATTCGGACATATCCCAGATGTCCCTTGCGGTGAGGGCTTTCAGAAATAGGGATATTTGGTCTATGGTTTTGTCTCTTTCCTGGTCATCCGCAGGAGTTACCTTGAGCTGCTTTCCTGTGCTGAATATGCTGTCGATAAGTTCTTTTGGAGCGGTATAGGATGTTTTGAAAGTCTCGAAGTCTTTATACATGTCTTTCAGTTCCTTTCTGTGGGAATCCTGATAGGACATATAGTTTTCCAGAATACAGTTTTTCAGACTTAGATTCCTATAATATTTGGTGTATTTCAGTGTGTCCAGAGGGATGAAATAGTCGGGCATGATGCCTCCTCCTCCGTATACGGTGCGACCTTTTTTGAGCGTTTTGTATTTCAAGGAGTCGGCAAAATGGATGCTGTCCTGGTGCATGAGTTCCCCGTCCTTGTAGCGATTGTACACATCCTCCTGGTATTCCTTGGATTTCCCTTTCTTGTATGGTTTCTGGATACAGCGTCCGGAGGGAGTGAAATAGTGGGAGACGGTAACCCGTATAAGAGATCCGTCGGGAAGAGGGACAGGACGCTGGACAAGTCCTTTCCCGAAAGTGCGCCGTCCGATGATTGTTCCGCGGTCGTGGTCTTGGATAGCCCCGCTCACTATTTCGGCAGCGGATGCGGTATACTCGTCCACCAGAACCGCTATGTCCCCTTTCAGGAATTTTCCTCCGTCCACTGCTTTGAATTCCTGGTGCGGAACAGCTCTTCCGTCCGTGTAGACAAGAAGGTCTCCCTTGTTCAGGAACTGGCTCGCTACCCCGACAGAAGCCTCCAGATACCCTCCTCCGTTGCCTTGAAGGTCAAGAATAAGGCTTTTCATTCCCTCTTTTTTCAACTTGGTGAGGGCTTCTTCCAATTCTGTCTTCGTTCCTACCGCAAAGCTGCTGATACGGATGAGACCTATTCCCGGGCGGATAATGTAAGCCGCGTCAATGGAGTGCAATGGAATCTTGTCGCGGATGATTTTGAATTTAAGGGTTTCCGCCACCCCTTTTCGCACAATACCCAGAATGACACTCGTTCCCTTAGGGCCTCTCAGCCGCTTCATGATTTGGTCGCGGGGCATTTTTACTCCGGCAATAGCCGAGTCGTTCACCGAAACAATACGGTCTCCTGAAAGGATTCCTGCTTTTTCAGAAGGTCCTTTGGATACGGTTTGGATAACCACGAGGGTGTCTTTCAGGATGTTGAACTGGACACCGATGCCCTCGAAATTGCTGTTGAGAGGCTCGTTGAACTTTTTTGTCTCTTCCGCATTGGTGTAAGAGGTGTGCGGGTCCAGTTCGGAAAGCATGCCTTTGATGGCGGAGTCGGTAAGTTTGTCCGCATCCAGACTGTCAATATAGAGGGCTTTGAGTGCCACCTCCGCCATCGTAAGTTTGCGGAGAGCCATCTCCGTTTTGGGAGACAGGCGTTCGGGCTGACTGTATGTTCCGTTGCAGAAGGCGGAAAACAGTAAAAGGGATATGAATAATGTCTTTCTCATGTTATAAAGGTTGTGGGAGGAATTTGCTTATGTCTTCTCCATAGGAGTGCAACTCACGTATAAAACTGGAGCTGATATGGCTGTAATGCTGGTCTGTAAACAACAAAAGGGTCTCTATTCCTGTGGATTGCTTGTTCATTTCCGCAATGTCACGCTCGTATTCGAAGTCTCGGACGGATCGGATGCCCCGGATAATGAAAGAGGCATTCACCTCTTGGGCGAATTTCGTGGTGAGCGTGTTATAGGAAAGGACATCAATACGAGGCTCGCTCTTGTAAATCCGTTTGATGAATTCTGTCCTTTCGGACACGGTGAACAGGCTTTTCTTTTGAGCGTTTACACCTATTCCGATAATGATTCTGTCGAAGAGGGGCAGAGCTCTTCTGACGATATTGTCATGCCCGATGGTGAAAGGGTCGAAACTTCCGGGGAAAATAGCTGTCCTGTTCATGGCGTAGTATGTTCTGTCTGCTTATTCTTCAACAATATTGTCTTCGGGACGATCCTCCTCAATAATCAGATTGTCGATGATGAAGTTCTGTCTGTCCATGGTGTTTTTCCCCATATAGTACTCCAATAGGGTCTGGACTTTGTCGTCCTTGTGCAGGGAGACTTGCTCCAGACGCATATCCGGACCTATGAAGTGCGCAAACTCCTTGGCGTCGATCTCTCCCAGTCCTTTGAAACGGGTGATTTCCGGATTGGGGGAAAGGTCTTTGATAGCTTGTATGCGTTCGGCTTCGGAGTAGCAGTAGCGTGTGTCGTATTCTATTCTTCCGCTGCTGCCTTTCTTGAGAATGGCTGCTCCTGCCGCATTGGCGGAGATGGAGCTGTTCTCTTTGCTTGCCTTTTTGGGGGATTTCATCTTGTTTCTGACACGGAACAGCGGTGTCTGAAGTATGTAGACATGTCCTTTTTTTACCAGTTCGGGGAAGAATTGCAGGAAGAAGGTCAGTAGCAGCAATCGAATGTGCATCCCGTCCACATCGGCATCGGTGGCGATAATGACCTTGTTATACCGAAGTCCGTCTATTCCGTCCTCAATATTGAGGGCTGCCTGAAGCAGATTGAACTCCTCGTTCTCATACACTATCTTCTTGGTCAGCCCGAAAGAGTTGAGCGGTTTCCCCCGCAGACTGAAGACTGCCTGGGTGGCTACGTTGCGGCAAGTGGTGATATTTCCGCTGGCGGAAAGCCCTTCGGTAAGGAAAATGGAGGACTCTTCGCGCAAGTCTCCTTTGGCATCGTTGTAGTGAATATGGCAGTCCCGCAGCTTGCTGTTGTTGAGGCTGACTTTCTTTGCCCGTTCTTTTGCCAGTTTGGAAGCCCCCGCCATGGCTTTTCTTTCGCGCTCGGAAGCAACGATTTTGTTTTGGATGGCTTCGGCTATCTCGGGATTCTTGTGCAGGAAATTGTCTACATTTTCCTTGATAAAGTCCCCTACGAACTTGTTTATGCTTACCCCGGAGAGAGGAAACGGCTTCCCCTGGCTGTCTTTCGGCGGTGCCATGACAAGGGAGCCCAGCTTGATCTTTGTCTGGCTCTCGAACATCGGTTCGATAACTCTGATGGCGATAGCGGCTACAATGCCGTTGCGGATGTCCTGGTACTCGTAATTCTTTCCGAAAAATTCCTTGATGGTGCGGGCTATATGTTCTTTGAAGGCACTCTGGTGCGTTCCTCCTTGAGTTGTATGCTGCCCGTTTACATAGGAATAATACTCCTCTCCATATTGCTCTGCATGGGTGAAGGCTATGTCGATGCCGTTTCCCGGTATGTGGACAATGGGGTATAGGGCTTTGGAAGTCATATTGTCGGTCAGCAGATCCTCCAGTCCGTTTCTGCTGGCGATACGTTTTCCGTTGTTGTAAATGGCAAGCCCCGTGTTGAGATACGTATAGTTTCTCAACATGAAATCAATGGTTTCGTTCTTGAATCTGAAGTTGTGGAACAACTGGGGGTCGGGTTCGAAATAGGTGTATGTGCCGTCTTCCTCGTCTGTCTCCCCGTAGTTGTCTTCCTTGAGCATCCCCTGCTCGAAGACCGCTTCATGATATTTCCCCTGCCGGTGGCTTCTTACGACGAAGCGTTTGCTCAAGGCATTGACGGCTTTGATGCCCACTCCGTTCAGTCCTACGCTGGCGGTAAATACGGCAGTGTCATACTTTGCTCCGGTGTTAAGCTGTGATACGGCGGGGATGAGGCTTCCTAAAGGAATACCTCTTCCGTAATCGCGTACGGAAGCACTGCGTTCGTTGGCAATCTCTATGTCTATGCGCTTTCCAAACCCCTCGTTGAACTCGTCTATACTGTTGTCTATGGTTTCCTTTAACAGGACATATATACCGTCTTCGGAGTGTGAGCCGTCTCCCAGTCGCCCGATGTACATACCTGGTCGCAGGCGTATATGTTCCACATCATTGAGATGGCGTATGCTGTTGTCGTCATAGTTCGAGGCGGAACTTTGGACGGCGGATGTCTCCAGGGTGGTTTGGATGTCTTCTTTATTTGTTTCTGACATGGCTGTGTGCGGGTATTAGAGTTCCTTTTTGAAACACCGGCGGCGGCGGGTGCTTTCTGTTTCGAAATACTCCCATTGTTTCTGGACCGCCGTGTTCGTTTCCAGTTCCGGGTTGGTCTCACACCATTTGTACCCGTTCTTGATATAGATGGGGATGAGATCCGTGAAGAGGAGGGAATTAACTCCCTTGTTCTGATATTCCGGTTTGATGCCGACAAGGAGCAGATCCAGTGTGTCGGGCTGTTTGAGCTTCAGCGCGCGCAGTATGTGATACCAGCCGAAGGGGAAGAGTTTGCCTTTCGCTTTCTGCAATGCTGCGGAAAGACTTCCCATACTGATGCCTACACCGATGAGTTCGCCTTGCGCGTCCTCTATGAGGGAGACCATTTCCAGATTGAGCAACCCCAGATAGGTTTTCACATATTTGTCAATCTGGCCCTGGGTCAGGGAGGTAAATCCGAAAAGATCTTTATAACTGTCGTTGATGAGGTCAAAGATGCGTTGTCCGTAATGACGCTCTTTAATCAGTTTTCTTGTAATCTTGACGGTATGCAATCCGTATTTTTTCTTGACGATCTCGCTGATACGGATCATTTTTTCCGGTATTTTGTCGGGGACAATCAGGCGGAATTCAACCCAGTCCGCCGCTTTTTCCCATCCCAGCTTCTCCATGTGGGCAGGATAGTAGGGATGGTTGTAGATCGTGGCCATGGTACTTGGAAGGTCAAAGCCTTCCAGCAACATACCTTCCGCATCCATGTCGGTGAATCCCAAAGGTCCTTCCATGCGGGTCATTCCGTGTTTCCTTCCGAAATTTTCCACCGCTTCCAGCAACGCTTTGCTGACAGAAATGTCGTCAATGAAGTCAATCCAGCCAAAGCGGACTGTCTTTTCGTTCCACCGCTCGTTGGCTCTGTGGTTGATGATGGCTGCGATTCTGCCTACGATTTTTCCCTCCTGGAATGCCAGGAAATACTCTGCCTGACAAAACTCCATGGCAGGATTCTTTTCTGAAAAGGTGGAAAGCATGTCCTCGTACAGATCGGGGACAGAATACGGATTGTCCTTGTACAGTTCGTAATTGAACCTGATGAACTTTTTCAGCTCGCTTTTCGTGCTGACTTTCTTTATGATTGTTTCCATTGTGTCATGCGGTTGTATTGTATGGTTGCTGGCATAAGACTTGAAAAGTCATTGCAAAATATCTGACAAAGATAAAGAATAAAGTTGAAAAACGCAAAAACTGACATCGAAAAGCCTCATTGTGTCATTGCGGGCGGTCCTGAAAAGAATGTGGGTTTCCCGCTTTTGCCCGTTCGGAAAAAAGGATTAATTTTGTACTGATTTCAAATGATGTAAAATGAAAAGGCTGATATTTTCTTTGCTGATAGGGATGGTATGTGCTGTTTCTGCGACAGAAGCCGCCGATAGAGGGAGAAAGGTGACGGATTCCTATCTTTTTATTGGTGTTCAGGGGGGAGCTCAGACCACTCTGACAAATTATGACAATTCCAAACTGGTGATGCCTTTCGGCGCGGTTTATGCGGGAGGTTATTACAACCCCGTAGTGGGAGGTCGTTTCCATGTCAGCGGATGGCGTTCAAAGGGTAATGTCGCTGCCAGAAACTACTATTACAACTATTATATGGCCAATGCCGATATGTTGCTGAACTTGTCCAATCTTCTTTGGAAGAAAGACAGCCATCTTGTCAATCTGGTATTGCTGGGCGGTGTCGGTCTGAATTACGCATGGCACAACAATGATTTCAACAATATATTAAGTGCGAATCCTGCTCTGATAGGACAGCATCCCACTGCTTGGGGCGGTTCCAGTCTGGGACACAACTTCCGTTTGGGACTTCAGCTGGATATGCGTGTCGGCAAGCGTCTGGGCGTGAATCTGGAGCTGGATGCGAACAATATGAGCGACAAGTTCAACTCCAAGTATGCCAATGACGATGATTGGATGCTGACTGCTTCTGTCGGCTTGTCCTATAAGTTCGCTTTCAAGAGTAAGATTGCGAAAACCGTTTTTGCTCCCGGTCCTGTGGTGAGGCCGGTTCCCAAGGCAAAGCCTGCTCCGAAACCTGCTTCGGAAGCCGTGACACCTCCCGCTCCTGCCCCGGTGGCGAAACCCGCTCCCGTTCCTGCTCCCAAGACGATAACGGAAAACATCTTTTACAGCATCCGTTCCTCCCGGATAACGGCTGCGGAGCGTGCCAAGGTGGAAAAGGTAGTGGCGTTTATGAGGGAGAATCCGTCGGCTACCGTCCAGATAACGGGCTATGCCGATGCCAAGACGGGTAATTCCAAGGTGAATATGGCTTATTCGCAACAACGCGCAAAGAATCTGAAGGATTTTATGGTCTCCAAATATGGGGTGGATGCAAGTAAGATTACTGTGGAAGCCAGGGGAGACACCGTACAACCATTCTCTGAAAACGGGAAAAACAGGGTTTCCATCGTAGTCGGAACGACAAAATAAGGAGAAAGCAATACGGAAAAGAGCCATGTGCGGAAAGTGCGTGGCTCTTTCTCTTGGTACGCCCGGCATGAGCGTTGTCTGATGGGCGCAATCCCGAGCGACAGGGAGGAGTGCCGGCTGCGGGGATTTTCTTCGTCGAATCTCCACCCCTGCTCCTTGGCTTTTCCGTATCGTTTCCGCTTCCCGAAGGGAGGCATAAGGGAGGCATAAGGG
>CAVEJA010000251.1:1618-3682 GCA_963615745.1 Duodenibacillus sp. | reverse complement strand
TCCTTGCTTCCATGCACACGAATCATGCAATTCCCCTGCAGGCTCATACAAACCACAAAAGAATCGTATTTCATCATATTACGGTGAAACCGCCCCTTGGAACGCACCTTCCGGATAGAGAAGAACGGGCACTTGATAATCAGCGTAGCCTTGTTTTCCTTGTTGGGATAATGCGTGCGGTACTCTGACTGAACCTTATAATCTATTGCCTCAGCCGCAGCCTCCGTATGCAGCTCGCGGGGTTTGCCGTCCAACCCGGGACGATTGTAATCGAAAATGCGGTAAGTAATGTCGGATGTCTGCTGAACCTCCGCCAACAGTATTCCAGAGCAAATGGCATGAATACGCCCTGCGGGAATATGAAAAACATCACCCGGTTTCACCTCGTGCTTCGCCAGGACATCGCATATTGTGCCGTCCGCCACATGTTTTTTATAATCTTCCGGGGTTATATTCTCCTTCAACCCAGCATACAGATAAGCCCCGGGCTCGGCATCTATGACATACCACATCTCCGTCTTGCCAAACTGGTCCGCGCCATGCCGCTTGTGGGCAATCTCGTCATTGGGATGGACCTGAATACTCAGGTCACGATGCGCGTCTATTATCTTCACGAGCAACGGGAAACGGTCTCCGTATTGTTCATAAACGCTTTTTCCGACAAGCAAACCCTTGTATGTCCGAACCAGTTCTGCCAGATTCCTCCCTACAAACACACCCTCTTCCACGACCGACTCGTGTCCGGGAACAGCTGAAATTTCCCAACTCTCCCCTATCCCGTCTTGAATTGTGTTCTGGTGTTTGTATTCTGATATTTTATTTCCTCCCCACACCATGGTACGCATCCATGGTGTAAATTTCAGAGGAAGCCTTTCCAAGTCCCATTCCATACAGAAACGATTTTATTTTAGTCGGCTGAGAACTCCTTTATTCTCTGCTCTTCTGAACGTTTGCAAACCAGAAGCTGATTTCCTTTTTCCGAAACAATATATCCATCCAACCCCTGGAGAACAACCTTTTTCTCGTCCTCCGTATGCACTACACAGTTACTGCACTCATACAGACGGACATTTCCAACTGTTCCATTATTGCTTTCGTCCTTGGTCAGTTTGTCATGCAAGGAAGCCCAGTTCCCCAAATCACTCCAACCAAAGTCAGCGGGATGGGTAAAGACCCTGTTCTCAGCGGAAGCCGACTCCATGACAGCAAAGTCTATGGAGATTTTCTCGCATAGAGGAAAGATTCTTTCTACATCCCCTGTCTTCTGTATCTCATCCATATCGGAAGCGATATTCGGCTTGTACTTACGGATGCACTCCGTTATCGTCTCCACATTCCAGACGAAGATACCCGCATTCCACAAGTAGTTGCCTGCCGCCACATATTCTTTAGCGGTCTCTATATCGGGTTTCTCCTTGAAAGAATCCACAGGCAAAATCTCACCAAAAGACTTCAAACAGCCGGTTTTACTTGCCGCCACATAGCCATATCCGGTTTCAGGACGGGACGGCTTTATTCCTATTGTCACGATGTCATTCCTCTTCTTCGTAAAATCCAGCGCATTATTCACCACTCTACGGAATTCCTCAGGGTTCATCACAACAGCATCGGACGGTGTTACCACGATATTGGCGGAAGGATCCTCCCTCTTTATGCTCCAGCAAGCCCATGCTATACACGGAGCTGTGTTGCGGGCAGCGGGTTCAGGCAGAATGTGTCCGACAGGAATCTGAGGAATCTGCTCCCTGACAATATCCACATACTTGCAATTTGTCACCACCCAAAAGTTCGCATCATCACAAATGCCCTTAAAACGGTCTACGGTAAGTTGGATCAAACTTCTTCCGCATCCAAGCACATCGATAAACTGCTTGGGATATTCAGGTGTGCTCAATGGCCAGAATCGGCTACCCACTCCGCCTGCCATGATAACTATATGTGTACTCATAACGTTTTCTTCTTTATAGTGTTTTTATTCATTCTCCCACAACGGGAATGACAGTTCTCATCTTTCAGCCCTTATCGGATTGTTCAGGAAATCCTCATAAGCCAGTTTGATGCCTT
>CAVEJA010000251.1:0-1608 GCA_963615745.1 Duodenibacillus sp. | reverse complement strand
CCTTCATCCAGCTCCGTCTTGTATCTCCATCCCAGTTTTTCCGCCTTGCTGACATCCAACAGTTTGCGCGGAGTGCCGTTAGGACGGGTGGTGTCCCATTTGATTTCCCCGTCGAATCCAATGATTCGGGCTACTTTCTCCGTCAATTCCTTTATGGTAAGTTCCTTCCCCGTACCGGCATTCACCGTCTCATCACCCGAATAATGGTTCATCAAAAAGACACAAAGGTTCGCCAGATCATCCACATAAAGGAACTCACGCAGCGGACTGCCGTCCCCCCAGCATGTAACCTCCTTCAAACCCTGCTCCTTCGCCTCATGGAAACGCCTTATCAACGCAGGCAGCACATGGCTATGCTCTGGATGATAGTTGTCATTAGGCCCATACAGATTGGTAGGCATCACAGATATATAATCCGTTCCATACTGTTTGTTCAGGAACTCGCAGTATTTAAGACCACTGATTTTTGCCAGAGCATACGCCTCGTTTGTCTTTTCCAGTTCGGAAGTCAGCAAGCAACTTTCCTTCATAGGCTGCGGAGCCATACGGGGATAAATGCAACTGGAACCCAAAAACTCCAGTTTCCTGCACCCATTCCTCCATGCGGAGTGGATAACATTCATCTCCAAAATCATGTTGTCGTACATGAAATCAGCCAAAGCATTCTGATTCGCTACAATCCCGCCCACTTTTGCCGCAGCAAGAAATACATATTCGGGTTTTTCCGCTGCAAAGAAATCCTCCACTTGTTCCTGACGGCACAAATCAAGTTCCTTGTGCGTGCGTGTTATTATATTGGTATAGCCCTGCCTTTCCAGCTCTCTGACAATGGCACTTCCCACCATTCCACGGTGTCCTGCCACATATATCTTAGAATTTTTCTCCATCATGGCATTCTTTATCATGTTTCGGAAACATCCTTATTTTACAATTCCTTTTTCCAGATACTCCACAAGATTCGTCCTGACTTTGGCTGCGACACTGTCTCCTGCCACTCTCGCCATATCACTATCCACCATGAGGTTTACCAATTCCTCAAAAGAGGTCTTGTTAGGATTCCATCCCAATTTGGCTTTAGCCTTTGTCGGGTCTCCCCACAGATTAACCACATCCGTAGGACGGTAGAAATCCTTGCTTACGACAACGAGTGTCTTGCCTACCAACGAGGCTTCTTTTGTCGCATTCACCCGATTGTCCTTCACGCATACCCCAATCTCATCTATGCCCTCGCCACGAAATTCCAATTCGATGCCAGCACGATTGAAAGCGGCATAGGCAAATTCCCTGACAGAATGCTGTACCCCCGTAGCTATAACAAAGTCCTCGGGTTTGCTGTTCTGGAGAATCAACCACATACACTCTACATAATCCTTGGCATAACCCCAGTCACGCAAACTGGAAAGGTTGCCAAGAGCCAATCTCTCCTGCAATCCCTGGGCTATGCGGGCTGCTGCAAGGGTTATTTTGCGGGTTACGAATGTCTCGCCACGCCTTTCGCTCTCATGATTGAACAGGATTCCGGAGCAGCAAAACATGTTATACGCCTCTCTATACTCTTTTACAATCCAGAAACCATACAATTTGGCTACCGCATACGGGGAATAAGGA
>CAVEJA010000250.1:2440-3936 GCA_963615745.1 Duodenibacillus sp. | reverse complement strand
GTCAGACCTCCTGCGGCAGACGGAGAAGGAGTTGCATGATAAGAGCTGCGAGATGGATTTGCAAATATCCCGATTCAATATGGACAACTCTCCGTTGCAGTATTTTGAGTTAGAGAAGATATTTGAAGACCCTCGTGACTGGAATGCGCTTCGAATGGAGTTGGAAACGAAGAAGGCGGTATTGGACAAAGCGAATTATGACAAGGAAAAAGTCGAGAAGGACTTGGTGGAGTTGTTACATTCAGAAAACCGTCCGTCGGAGTCCCCCGATGAGAATGAGATGGCGTGCAAGGCGCAAAAGGAATTTCTTTTGAGAAGCCAGGAGGAGGTGTTGTCCGATTTGAAGAAAGTGCAGTTTGTGCTGGAGAAGCATGAGGACGGGCTGAAGCAACTGGCAAGTTACGAGGATAAACGCAAGGAATTGGCTGACACGCTGGAGAAATGGCGCAGACTTGACGCTATTATAGGAAGTGCGGATGGTGCGAAGTTCCGTGAGATTGCCCAAGGCTACACGTTTGACATCCTGGTTGGCTATGCCAACGTGCAGCTGCGTTCTCTGACTTCCCGCTATAAGCTGCGTTCCAAACCGCATACTCTTGGGTTGGAGATAATAGACCATGATATGCTGGACGAGGTTCGCAGTATCAATTCCCTCTCTGGCGGCGAAACGTTCATTATCAGTCTCGGACTGGCGTTGGGTCTGGCTTCCTTGCAGAGCGGACAGTTCAGAATCAGCAGTCTGTTTATCGATGAGGGCTTTGGTAATCTGGACGAGGAGAATCTCAATATCGTGATAGACGCTTTAAGCCGTTTGCAGAGTACCCAAGGGAGAAAGATAGGTGTAATCAGCCATACCGAGCAGATACAGTCCCGAATCACGCCTAAGATTCTCGTAAAGAAGGACAGCGGGGGAAGAAGCAGGGTGATGATAAAATGATGTCTCGGGTGTTGGAAGTGGAATATGGAAGAAACAAGCGATAGGAAATGTTGATAGACAAGGATTTATTGGATAGGTTGAGCGGACAAGCCGTGGAATCTCCCCGCCTGCGCATGAATTATGACTTGAGGACTTCCGAGACGGATAGCTCCCAGCGTATGCTTAATGCTTTGGAAATGGGGACTTCAGTCCCTATCCACAGGCATAGGGATACTTCCGAAACGGTTATCATGCTGAGAGGATGCGTCAAGGAGATTTTCTATGAAGTGAGGGACGGGAAAGCCATACCGTCCTCGGAATACATATTGAAGGCAGGAACGGATGCCTGTGCTTTGCAAATTCCTAAAGGTCAATGGCACTCTTTGGAGTGCATGGAGCCCCATTCTGTTCTTTTTGAGGCAAAGGATGGTGCTTTCTCTCCGCGGACGGAGGAGGATGTCATAGAGTGAGGCATCCTGAATCATCGGAAAATCAAATAATAGTTATACCTTTGTAAGAAGAACGAGAGTTTGACGGAATAGTACAGAAAACCGCTGAAAATCAAAAATAACAATATAAT
>CAVEJA010000250.1:0-2430 GCA_963615745.1 Duodenibacillus sp. | reverse complement strand
GCGTGGAAGTTGGCGCAAAGCCCTCTTTTGAACAGATTGTATATAGCCCCCGGTAATCCCGGGATGAAAGAACAGGGGGAATTGGTAGATATGGATGTGCTGGATTTTCCCGCCATTGCCGCCTTCTCCAGAGAGAAAAATATAGATATGGTGTTGGTAGGTCCGGAAGTTCCTTTGGTTGAGGGCATCACCGACTATTTCAAAACGCATGAGGAGTGCAAGGGAATAGCGGTAATAGGGCCAAGCAAACAGGGGGCTCTTTTGGAGGGAAGCAAGG
Source organism: Duodenibacillus sp. (assembly GCA_963615745.1). GTDB lineage: Bacteria > Bacteroidota > Bacteroidia > Bacteroidales > Bacteroidaceae > UBA6382. The sequence continues at coordinate 2,153 of CAVEJA010000250.1, read as the reverse complement.
ATTTCGCCAAGGAGTTTATGGCACGCCATCATATCCCGACTGCGAAATACAAGACTTTCAACGGGAACTCGGTTGCCGAGGGCGTGGAGTTCCTGACGACAATGAAAGCTCCCTATGTGCTGAAAGCTGACGGATTGTGTGCGGGAAAGGGCGTGCTGATTATAGACAATCTGCAGGAAGCTCAGGATAAGTTGAGGGAAATGCTGGAGGGAATGTTCGGAAACGCTTCCGCCCGTGTGGTGGTAGAGGAGTTCCTTTCAGGGATAGAGTGCTCGGTTTTCGTCCTTACGGATGGGGCGGGGCATTATGCGGTTCTTCCCGAGGCAAAAGACTACAAGCGTATAGGCGAACACGACGAGGGACTGAATACAGGAGGCATGGGAAGTGTCTCTCCTGTAAGTTTTGCCACGCCGGAATGGATGCGCAAAGTGGAGGAAAGAATCATCAAACCTACGGTTGCCGGACTTCTTGAGGAGAAGATAGATTATACGGGCTTCATCTTCTTCGGGCTGATAAACGTGGATGGGAATCCGTATGTGATAGAATACAACTGCCGCATGGGCGATCCTGAGACGGAAACCGTCATGCCGCGTTTGAAAAGCGACCTCGTGGAACTGCTGGAAGCGGCTGCGGAGAAGAAACTGAATGAAAAGACGGTAGAGTATGACCCCCGTTCCGCTGTAAATGTGATGCTGGTTTCAGGCGGCTATCCCGAGGAATACAAAAAAGGATATGCGATAGAGGGTGTCGGGAATGTCCGGGGCAGTATGGTGTTCCATTCCGGAACGGCTATGAAAGAAGGGCGGTTGGTGACGGCTGGAGGTCGTGTCATCTCGGTTACTTCCTATGGAAAGGACAAGGAAGAGGCTCTTGCGAAATCCATGGAGGGTGTCAAGGAGATTCAATTCCAGGGAAAGTACTACCGTCGGGACATTGGACAGGACTTGCAATAACACTCTTTAGATATAGAGGGCTTCATCCGGATTGCATGGATAATGCGGTGAGGATGAGATGTCGGGTGAGTTTCCCGAAGTAGTGTACTTGGATTCGGAGAGAGACTCCCGATTTAACTCTGCCGGTTTCTACGATTCAGACCATCTGAACAGGGACGGAGCGGTCAAGTTGGGCTTTATATTGTCAGAACATCTTCAAGACCAGCCTTAGTCTTCTTGGGAATCTTCTTTACGACTTCCCTGTAACTATGTCGGATAAGCTCTTGTATGAGTTGGTCAGAAAGGAAACCATACAGGTTTAGCTGGTTCCAGTGCTTCTTGTTCATGTGGAAAGCTCCTGTGATTTCTGGATATTGCTCTCTAAGTTCCAAGGCGTAGTCAGGAGCGCACTTCAATACGAACCATTCCGTATTCTCCAAATCCATCATGGCGAAGATTTTTCCCAATACCCTGAACGCCAAAGTGGTTTCGTCAAAGGGGAAATCCTCGGTAGCCAGAGGAAGGGACAGGCAGTAGTCTCTCACACTTTCTATATCCATAGACAATCTTTTAGCGGATGCAATATTACATATTTTTATTTGAAAAGAGGGAAAGAAAGAGACTGCCACAGGAAAAATCCCTATCTTTACATTCGCAGAATGGAGATTTTGAAGAATATAGCTTTAACTGTAAATAAGGTTTCGTATGGAGAAGAAAGAAATTCGGAAGGTTTTTAATGTATGCGAGAAAGTTGTTTATGCTCCCGACAGCATTGTCAGCAGCGAGATTGTCCATGCAAGCAAAGGGAGTGTGACGCTTTTTGCTTTTGACAAGGGACAGGCTTTGAGCGAGCATACCGCTCCTTTTGATGCCCTGCTACAAGTGCTGGAGGGGAAAGCCGCTGTTACCGTTGCCGGAGAAGAGTATGGGGTATGTGCCGGTGAGATGATTGTCATGCCTGCCAATGTTCCTCATGCGGTTCGGGCGGACGAGCGTTTCAAGATGATGCTGACGATGATTCGGGAGTGAGTTTGTCCTGAAGGGCTGGTCGTTTTTTTGTCTTGGCGGTTTTGGAATGGAAAACCGCCTGTTTGGGTATGCTAACTCGCCGAGTTAGAAAAATTACTCCGCGAGTTACGAGTGTTAAAACACCGAGTTAGCCCTCGTAAAACGGTGACTTTTTTACTCGTCAAAGTTTGACGAATAAAAATCAAAGTTTGA
>CAVEJA010000249.1:0-2504 GCA_963615745.1 Duodenibacillus sp. | reverse complement strand
GTGAGGAAGGGGTTGGCGGGGTTCATGTCCGCAAGGGAGGCGGTAGAGGTGGTCTCAATCTTGGGATCACATTCCCGCAATCCTTCCAAAAAGGCGTACATACTCATCATGGCTCTTGGGGAGTTGGTGGATATGGCTGCGGCTTTGATACCGTCTTTGAACACTTCGGGATAGTTTTCGTACATGCGGTGTGCCAGCAGATGATGCTCTTTCTGTCCCTTTGTGGTCAGATCGCCTGCACGCATACGCATCAACGGGTACATGGGAACGTATTTCTCGTAGAACTCTTCTCCCCGTTTGGTCAGTTTCCCTTCCTTGTGTGCCTTGGTTAGCATGGAGAGCATTTTCTCGTAGGTGGAGTTGCTCGAGCTCATGCGCGAGCCGTGTCTGCCGTAGTGGCTGATGTAGAACGGCTCATACCCTTGCGGGGCTTTTGCCGTATTCGGAGTGCTGAAGTCATATTGGTTGAATACGCCTCCGGCTCTGCGGATGTCTTGCTTTATGGCATCGTACGGATGCTGTGCCAGCATGGGGCTGGCGAGAAGGCACGCCGCGAGCAAGGTGTTCATTAATCTCTGTTTCATGTTCATGTTTTTGTGTTCGTGATAATTGTATTAATAATGATTATAGTTTTATTATTCCAATTCCGCTCAGGAAAATGAGGGTGATGACGGTGGGGATGAAGTATTTCAAAAGGAACAGAATCGCACCGCCCGTCTTGCTGGTGATGCTTCCGTAGTTGGTTAGTTGGTTGCGGATGATGGTTCTGTCCATCGACCAGCCTACGAATATGGAGATCAGCACGCCTCCGACAGGGAGAAGGATGGTGCCTGAGATGTAGTCGAACAAGTCAAAAAGGTTCTTTCCTTCTATGGTGCAGTCTTTGAGCGGGCCTGTGGAAAGGGCGCACAGTGTGCCTATGACCGCCACGGAGATGGTGACAATCGAGGTGGCGCGCTTTCTGCTGATGTGGTATTTCTCCGCCAGAAAGGAGGTGGGCACTTCGTGCAGGGATATGACGGAGGTCAGTGTGGCGAGAACCAGCAGGAAATAGAACAGGACGGACACGATGTATCCGCCAATGGGTATGGCTGAGAAAGCCTGCTGGAATACGTTGGGCAGGGCGATGAATACCAGCGACGGGCCGGAATCCACCGCAAAGTGGGCGGAGAATACCGCCGGGAAGATAATGATACCGCTCATTACAGCTACCACGGTGTCGATAGTCCCCACTTTGAATGCCGTATTCACCAGACGGGTGTCCTTGCTGAAGTAGGAGGCAAACGTGCAGATGCAGCCCATCGCCAGACTTAGGGAGTAGAAAGCCTGTCCCAAGGCGACCAGAACCACGCCGAAAGTGATTTTCCCGAAGTCAGTCTTGAACAGGAAAGTGAGACCCTCCCTCGCGCCGTCTGTAAAAAGGGAGAATACGGAAAGGATGACCAGGATGATGAACAGCGCGGGCATCATATACTTGGAGAATCTCTCTATTCCTTTCTTCACGCCACGCACGATAATGCAGTGGGACAGCAGAATGAAGATGATGGTGTACAGCGCGGGCATGTAGGGATTGGATGTGAAGTCATGGAAATAGTCCGCATAGACTTTCGCGTCCCCTGTTTTCGCCATTGCGCTGAACTTTCCCAATGCGGCATCCACCATGTAGTTCAACGCCCATGCGGAAACCACGATGTAGTAACACAGAATGAACCAGCCTGTGAACACGCCCAGCTTCCCGATGTTGCGGAAAACCTTGTTGCCGCTCAGCTTCTTGTATGCGTCGGCTGTGTTGCTTTGGGCATGCCGTCCCACCATGAATTCCGCCACCATGAGGGGAAGCCCCAGCAGAATGACGCAGAGGATATATACAAAAAGGAAAGCTCCGCCCCCGTTCTGTCCCGCCAGCACGGGGAATCTCCAGATGTTTCCCAGCCCCACTGCCGAGCCGGCGGTGGCGAGAACCAGTCCTATCTTGCTGGCGAAGTTGGCTCTTGTGTTGTCTTTCTCTTGCATTAAGGTACGTTTTTGCTGGCAAATATACGATTTTATTGCCAATTTGTCAGGATTTGGCGGCTGTAATCGTACATTGTGCGCAGGGAAAAGCTTTGTTTCCGCCAGCTGAAAGGTGTGTTTGTTACTTTACTATTTTCTTATATTTCTGGTTGCTTGCCGTTGGATTGTCAGGATTAGTCCTCTGTAAGTATCCTGCTGCAACGAGGGATGTGATGTAACGTTCCCTGTTCTTTGTCTGGTTTGTCAGCCCCAACCGTTCCATAATCTCTGTTGTTGTTCGTGGTACAGAACAGAAATTTATAATGTCTTTCTGCTTGTTTGTCAATGGAACTTTTGAAGTATCTAAGTCACTCGTTTTGGGGATATGGGCTTTGACTTGGTTACTTTCTCTACTAACCTCGTTACTTGCTTGGTTGCTTGCTTGGTTACTTTCTTCTTCGACTTGGTTACTTCCGTTCCTCCATATTGTAATTATGAACTCTTGCGAACTG
>CAVEJA010000248.1:0-2153 GCA_963615745.1 Duodenibacillus sp. | reverse complement strand
TTGAATAATGTACTTTTTCCTACGTTCGGAAGACCGACGATACCTAATTTCATGGAAAAACTACCATTGCCAACGTCTTATTTCCTGATAAATCATGGAAACGGGCAAACCCATGACATTATAGAAGTCCCCATATATCTTTTCAATGCCCACCAACCCTATCCATTCCTGGATGCCATAGGCACCAGCTTTGTCGTAAGGGGAATACGTATCCACGTAGTATTCTATTTCTTTTTGCGTAAGAGAAGCAAAGAACACTTGGGTAACACAATGGTATGTCTTGGTAGTTTTCATGCTCTTCAAGGTAAACCCGGTAATTACATCATGGGGGTTCCCGGACAAAAGCTGCAACATACGGATTGCCTCCTCCCTGTTCTCTGGTTTGCCCAATGCCTTTCCTCCTGCCCACACAACAGTATCGGCAGTAAGAAGAAGGGTGTTCTCCCTGAATCCCACGGGACAGGACAGAGCCTTCTCTCTGGATAAGTATCTGGGAATCTCCTCTTTTTGCAAGGTATCCGGGTATCTCTCGTCACATGACGGGGTGACCAATTGGTACTTTACCCCCAAATCTTTCAACAACTGCTGTCTTCTTGGAGAATGACTGCCAAGGAAAAAATCTATCTGACTGAACATATATACCTATCCTTTTACCAGCCAAACGCCGTTTTGTCCATTATCCACATATTCTTTGCCTTTAGAATCTGTTCTATGATATCGCGGGCGCATCCCTCTCCCCCTTTGCAAGGTGATATATATTGGGAAATCTCCTTTATTTCCACTGCGGCATCAGCCGGGCAGCAAGGAAGCCCGACACACTTCATCACCTCATAATCGGGAATATCATCGCCCATATACATCACCTCCTCCGGCAACAGATGATAATGCTCCATCAGTTTTTGGTAAACATCCAGCTTTACCTTACAAGACAGGAACACATCTTTCACTCCCAAATTATGATAACGTTTCTCTATTTCCTGCGTTTTCGCTCCTGTGATAATGGCTATATGCAATCCCTTTTTCACCGCAAGCTGGAGCGCATACCCGTCCTTTATATTGACGGTACGTTTGGGTTGCCCATCCTCCCCCAAGGAGATGGTCTGCAAACTAAGAACTCCGTCCACATCAAAAAACAGGGCTTTTATCTTTTTAAGGTCGTAGTCTATCATAATAAATCGTTATTTTATTTTTTCGGATGGAATCTTTTCAGAATGTCTCCGCTCAGTTCATTATAAATATCCGCTTTCTCACGGTCATGCAACAGCAGTCCTTCTTTTTCTACCATGAAGATGTCCCCCCGTCTGGCAGGACCTGTCTGGGCTTTTTGGGGACTTAGCTCATGCAGTTTCCGTGTCTGCTCATCTATGATAGGCAGCATTACATCGAATGGAATGCCTATCTCACCCAAAAGTTCCTCTGACAGGATATGAAGATAGTTGGTGAAATTGTTGGAAAAGACCCCTGCCAGATGCAGAACTTTCCTTTTCTCCGTAGTCAGATGGTATATTCTGTCCGAGAATATGCTGGCAAGAACGGACAGTTTCTCCATAGATTCCTTGTTGTTTGCTTCCAGAAACAACGGAGTATGGCTCAAATCAGCGTCTTTTCTTTCCTTGTTGAATGTCTGCAAGGGGTACATTACACCCCAAAATTGCCTTTTGGATGCCTCCAACTGTTCCAACGGCTGGTTTCCTGCCGTATGTACATACAACGCATGGGGAGAATCCGGCAAGCCGGCAGAGACAACCGGCAACACATCATCCTTTACTGAAATCAGGAACACATCAGCTTCAGCAGGCACATCCCTCAAATCCGTTCCCCAGGAACAGCCCAACAATTCCGCCAATTCCCGTGCATGCGCCTGTGTATAACTCCACACAAAGACGACATCCTCCCCTTTCCTTTTCAGCGAACAGCCTAAAGCAGATGCCACATTTCCCGCCCCTATGAGTGCTATTTTCATATTTCCGACAACTCTTACTATGCAAAAATAGCAAATAAGGATGTATACAAGGCACGTTGGAGCTATGAATTTCAATCAACAAGACGGATGGTTCCTGTATTTGTATAGCTGATAGGAGTTTACCAGATTATGACCTACGCTGTAAAAACCTCCAGCCAAAGAAGTGACCGGGTCCAAGAATGTATAGCCT
>CAVEJA010000247.1:0-3062 GCA_963615745.1 Duodenibacillus sp. | reverse complement strand
AAAGCTCCTGCCAAAGGACTGGAAAGCGTAAGGAAAGCCATCGTTCCATATAGAGAATGCGCTTGTGGCTTCCAAATGTTTTTTATTGAGACTTGGGAACAATAAGCGCATTTTATTATCTTTGTGCCGTTATTTAACGCGCATTAATTTAACAGCTGTTACATTATGAGGTTTTACGACAGGGAAAAGGAATTGGGTACATTGCGGAAAAACTGGGAGAATTCCAAGAAAAGATCCCTCTTCACCGTGATAACAGGAAGAAGGCGTATTGGCAAAACAGCACTCTTGCTCAAAACCGCACAAGAACACAATATGCTGTATCTATACGTATCCAAGGACAATGAACGTGTGTTGGTGGAGAAATTCCAGAAGACTGCGGAGGAAGTTCTGGGACTTCACATATATGGTCGTATGGAAACATTCGCACAGTTCTTCGAACAAATGATGGAATTTGGGAAAGAGCATCATTTCACTATCGTATTTGACGAGTTCCAGAACTTCTTAAAGGTAAACCCCGCCATCCCAAGCCATATCCAGGATATTTGGGACAGACACCACGAATCAGCGATGGTCAATCTTATAGCTTGTGGCAGTATTTACAGTATGATGCACAAGATCTTTGACACTGGTGACGAGCCTCTCTACGGACGGAAAGACTGCGAGCTCAGAATCAAACCTTTCCAGATCAGCGTCATCAAGGAAATTCTACATGATTATCATCCTGACTACACCTCGGAGGATCTGCTTTGTTTGTATATGCTGACAGGAGGTGTGGCAAAATACATTGCCCAACTGGTAGATGCCGGTGCAACCGACAAGACGAAAATGCTCAAATGGGTTACAGACATTGGCAGTCCATTCCTGAGCGAAGGCAGAGAACTCGTCCTGTCAGAGTTTGGAAAGGATTACGCCAATTATCTCAGCATCATGCAACTGATAGCTGGAGGAATGACTGTTCAAAACCAGATAGACAACATCATCGGCAAGAATACCGGCACTTACCTGAAGAGACTGGAGGAGGATTACAACTATGTGAGCAAGTTGTCTCCCATGTTCAGCAAGCCAGGCAGCAGAAATCTGCGGTGGTGTGTGGAAGATTGCTTCCTGCGCTTCTGGTTTCGCTTCGTCCTGCCCAACCAAGCCTTAGTGGAGATGGAACGCAATGACCTACTTCTGGAGATAGTGGAACGGGATTACAACACCTACACCGGGCTTGTGCTGGAGCAGTACTTCCGACAAAAGATAAGCGAGGAGGAACGTTTCACCCTGATAGGAAATTTCTGGGACAGAAGAGGCATGAACGAGATTGCCATCATTGCCTTGAACGACATTGACAAAACGGCATTGGTGGCAGAAGTGAAACGCAACGCCGATCACTACGACAGCAAACTTTTACAGGAGAAATACAATACCATCCGTAGCAATTTTGGAAAATACAAAGAAGTAAAGCAGATGGGATTGTCTATGACAGATATGTAAGATACCCCATACAGAGAAAAGTGATCGGAACTCTAAAATCCCTATCTATTGAACAAATCAAACAGATAGGTGAGGCGGGCGGATATGGTGGTATGCGCGGAACGGGCGAACGGGTCTTTCTTACCATTATCATATATATCGCTCAGTCCATAATAATAGCGGCCGTCTATCATGAAATGCTGCCCGTTTTTGGTATTGAACTCCACGCCAAGTCCTCCTGTCAGACCATAATCCAATGATTTCTGCGGAGACAAGCCATATTGCTGGTACACATTGTTGGGACGGTCGGGGTTTCCCTCGTCATTAAGTGTCCATTGGTCACTTTTCTTTTCTGAGCCTTTTATGTAATATCCCAGCTGCGGACCCAGCAATATGAAAAACATCAGCCCCTTTTTCTCCTTTCCCCACGCCAGGCGTGCGAGCAGAGGCAGCTGCACATATCCCAGATCCCTCTGGTAAGTATCGGAGAGCGGTTGTCCGTTAGAACCGTACACATCCTCCTTCCAGCCCAATTGGGTGTAGTCAAGCTCCGCCTGAATGGCACAGACCGTGCTAAAATATTTCTCACAAGTGTAACGCACCGTCACACCAAAGGAAATTCCCTGATGCTGTTTCTGCTTGACGGTAGGGTCAAAAGACACGGTATTGAACGCCAGCCCCCCATTGACACCTACGCTCAACTGGGAACGGGGGTCTCCCACCTGTCCGAAAGAGAAAAGGAAGGAGAACGACAATACCAGACACGACAAATAATATCTCATCTTCACGAACTTCACTTATTTAGCGGTTATCAATTCTATGCGCCTGTCCGTTCCATAATGGACAAAAAGCACATGGCGGTTCATTCTGCCCCCGGAGATGCCGACCGTCTGGAAGCGGAACGCATTCTGCAAAGGGGCGGCATACACATCCTGCCCCGCATATTCCCTGCCGAAACGGCAGAGAGCCTTCAGCATGAAATATCCGCAATCGAAGCCGAACATCGCCATGACAGGACGCTCCATATTCATATTCTGACGGAACAACGAAGCGTATTGCCCCATGAAAGACTTGTTCCTTTGAGAAAGAAGGTTGTTGTAAAACGGAGCGTACACGTATGTATCCGCCTCGTACATCTGGTTCTGCATACCCGCCTTGTAGTCCTCCCATTCCGGATAACCCAGCACCCGTATATCATACGAACTGTTTTCCTTTCTGAAAGACGCTATCTTCCCCATCACCAGAAGGGCGGACTCCTTGTCCGAAGAGGAGAGTACCAACACATTGGGCTTGCCCTTGCTCAGTCTGGATGCCAACTGGTTCTGCGTGAAATCGCTTTGCAGGAAGCGCACTTTGTTCACTTTCTTCTTCAAACTCGCCACGAAAGGATGCGCCGTCTTCTTTGTATCTATCAGCACCACGTTGGGTTTGGACTCGGAAAAATGCGCGAAAAAGAGACTGGCAGCCTCCTCCGCCACCACTTCCACGGGAGCATACGCCACATAGAAATTGGGATTGGACAGCACCGCATCGCAGGTAGGGGCGAAAGCATCCACGACTTTCGTTCCGTAAGGCATCGTGAAATCACTGATGACCTTGAGAAC
>CAVEJA010000246.1:2090-5663 GCA_963615745.1 Duodenibacillus sp. | reverse complement strand
CTTGAAGCCCACGCCCGCACCGATGTCACCAGCACATATTTCCTCTACAGGATTCTGGTGATTTGAATGCATCTGGAAGAGTCGTGAGATTCTCTCTTTCTTGCCAGACCTTACATTATATATATATGATCCCGCACAAACCTTACCAGAATAAACACGGAAGAATGTCAGACGACCGACATACGGGTCTGTAGCTATCTTGAAGGCAAGAGCTGATGTCTTCTCGTTATCATCGGGTTTACGATCTTCTTCCTCGCCAGTTTCCGGGTTCTTTCCGACGATATTCGGAGTATCCAAAGGAGAAGGAAGGAACATACAAACGTAATCCAGCAATGTCTGAACGCCCTTGTTTTTGAAAGAAGAACCGCAGCACATAGGAGTTATTTCCAATGCTATCGTTCCCTTGCGAATCGCTGCGATGATCTCCTCGTCAGTAATTGTAGAAGGATCTTCGAAGAATTTCTCCATCAGCTTCTCATCGCACTCAGCAGCGGTCTCCAGCATCTTGTTACGCCACTCCTCTGCCTCTGCCTGCATCTCTGCGGGAATATCCTCAATGCTATAATCAGCACCCATTGTTTCGTCGTGCCACAATATAGCCTTCATCTTTATCAGATCGACAACGCCCTTGAAATTCTCCTCAGCACCGATAGGGATATTTATAGCGCAAGGAGTTGCGCCCAACACCTCTTTCATCTGGCGGAGAACATCAAAGTAATTCGCACCAGAACGATCCATCTTGTTCACATATCCCATACGGGGAACGTTGTACTTGTCTGCCTGACGCCATACCGTCTCTGACTGAGGCTCCACTCCACCTACCGCACAGTAGGTAGCAACAGCCCCATCCAGCACACGAAGAGAACGCTCTACCTCTGCGGTAAAGTCCACGTGTCCCGGAGTATCAATCAAATTGATTTTATACTGATGTCCGTTCCAGTTCCAATAAGTGGTCGTGGCAGCAGAAGTAATCGTAATACCTCTCTCCTGCTCCTGCTCCATCCAGTCCATTGTCGCAGCCCCTTCGTGAACCTCACCAATCTTGTGGGTCTTACCCGTATAGAACAGTATTCGCTCAGAAGTGGTTGTTTTACCGGCATCAATATGAGCCATGATACCGATATTACGAGTCAAATGCAAATCGTGTTTAGCCATCTTTCAAATTCTTTCTTGTTACTACCTTTTAGAATCTAAAGTGAGCGAATGCTCTGTTAGCCTCAGCCATACGATGCAAGTCCTCCTTACGCTTGTATGCGCCACCCTGCTCGTTGTAAGCATCCATGATTTCCGCAGCCAATTTCTCAGCCATGCTCTTTCCAGAACGCTTGCGAGCGAAGTTTATCATATTCTTCATGGAAATGGATTCCTTACGATCTGGACGAATCTCGGTAGGAACTTGGAATGTCGCACCACCGATACGGCGGGACTTCACCTCCACCTGGGGAGTTATCTTGTCCAACGCCTCTTTCCATACATCCAAAGACTCTTTGCCTTCTACAGGCATCTTTTCTTTGACTATGTCCAATGACTTGTAAAAAATCTCGAAAGAGATGCTTTTTTTACCATCGTACATCAAATGGTTCACGAACTTGGTAACTTTAGCATCATTGAAGACGGGATCCGGAAGGATCACACGCTTCTTTGGTTTAGCTTTTCTCATGTTTCTTTTTGGTTTTCGGTCAAGGTTGCATCTCGATTTTCTTCAAATTCACGCTTGAATTTTACTCAACCATCTGCATCCGAACCAATATTAATTACTCTTTTTACTTTCCTGCTTTAGGGCGTTTTGCTCCGTATTTGGAACGACGCTGTGTTCTGTTGGCTACACCTGCGGTATCAAGTGTGCCACGTACAATGTGGTAACGCACACCCGGAAGATCCTTGACACGACCGCCACGAACCATTACTATTGAGTGTTCCTGAAGGTTGTGTCCCTCTCCTGGTATGTAGGAGTTCACTTCCTTTGAGTTTGTCAAACGCACACGCGCAACTTTGCGCATTGCAGAATTAGGCTTCTTGGGAGTTGTAGTGTAGACACGCACGCATACGCCTCTTCGCTGAGGACATCCGTCCAACGCTGGAGACTTGCTCTTGTCTGCAATACTTGTCCTGCCTTTTCTTACTAACTGTTGAATAGTAGGCATTTTACTGTATTTTAATTATTATATATTATATGTTTATTCTTTAATATAGTTCCCGCCAAGGCGCATTACACCATTTTGGGCTGCAAAGTTACGAATAACTTTTTGTTTTCACAAACATTTTCAAGGAATTAATTACCACAATGGTTTCTTTCCCTGCTATCTTTCCCTTCGCAAAAGTCCATAATACGCCATTATACACACGCATCCTTTATTAAGGAAACGCATGGGTAGAGCAATCTCAATACATTCATACATAAATCGCTACATCCGATTTCCGCACATCCCGTTCACCGCCTTTTCCAACTGTTCCATTGCCTGTTGAAGGACAGAACGAGGCTCTCCCACATTCAATCTCATGAATCCAGCCCCCTCTTTTCCAAACATCACACCGTCATTCAGAGCCAGACGGGCCTTGTTTACGAACAAGTCCACGAGCTTGTCTTGAGGGAGAAGCAGTTCCCTGCAATCCAGCCAGACAAGGAAAGACGCATCCGGACGCCACGGCTTTATCCTCGGGATTCTTTCTTTGCAGAAGTTCTCCACATACAGAATATTCCCCTCCAGATAACTTGTCATCTCCTTACGCCATTCCTCTCCATATTTAAAAGCAGCCACTGTGGCTATTGGTGCGAAAATGTCCGCCTCATTCAGTTCGTTAGCCGACAGCCATCCATAGAATCTCTTCCTCAGTTCTTCATTCGGAACCACCGCATAAGAGCTTACCAGTCCAGCCATATTAAACGTTTTGGAGGGAGCTCCGAATGTGATACTGCACTGCGCCGCCTTCTCGGAGACCGTGGCAAAAGGTATATGTTTCTTTCCCCACAAAGGCATATCACAATGTATCTCGTCGGAAATAACGATAATATTATGGTCAAAGCAAAACTCCGCCAGTTCCTCCAGGGTCTCTTTCTCCCAAAGAATACCTCCGGGATTATGAGGATTGCAAAGAATCAGCATCCTGCATTTCCCGTCACAGACCTCCTTGAGGTTCTCGAAATCCATAACATATCTTCCATTCTCCTCCCTCAACGGATTATATACCACCTCTCTTTTATTCCCCAGCGGCACCAGTCTGAAAGGATGGTATACAGGAGGCTGGACTATCACTTTCTCGTCTTTCTCCAGAAAGACATTCACAGCCATCCCTATTCCTTTCACTATTCCCGGAATATAGGTCAGCCATTCGCTCTCCACTCTCCATCCATGCCGCTCTTCCAGCCATTTCACTATGGACGGAAACCATTCGTCGGGGTCGCAGCCGTATCCAAAGACGGGGTGTTCCATCCGTTTTCTTAGAGCCGACACGATGAAATCCGGAGTCTCAAAGTCCATATCCGCCACCCACAGGGGAATCAAGTCCTTTCTCCCGAAAAGCTGCTCCAGTCTTTCATATTTATACGCCCCCGTATAACGACGGTCTACAATC
>CAVEJA010000246.1:0-2080 GCA_963615745.1 Duodenibacillus sp. | reverse complement strand
TCCGTCATCTATGCTTCCCCCTTCGGCATATCAAAAAGCTCCATTGGGGAAGCCGTTTTGGACTGCTGCATCCTTATTTCTCCGAAATTCTCCTCATATCTGTCAATGTTCTCCTTCAAGAGAAACGCCAGACGCTTGGCGTGTTCCGGGGCAAGCACTATCCTGCTCCTCACCTTGGGAGCGGGCATACCAGGCAGAAGCTGCGCAAAGTCCACTATAAAATCTGTTGGAGAATGGGACACCAATGCCAGATTGGAATATAATCCCTGGGCCACTTCCTCGGAAATACCAATGTCCATCGGACTGTTCATTTCTTTCTTTTCCATTTCTACATGTTTCTATAGCGCAAAATTAAAGAAAAGGAAAAGGTTGGCTATAAAAAAAGGCGAAGAATACGACTTACCCATAGACAGAAAAATCATCAAAATAGAAGTTCTTGGTTCTGTTAAGGCTTGCGAAAGATTTATGTTCTTTTCTGGATTCTATCAGTAACTTTGTAGCCAGAATTCAAAACGAGGTATTAATAGACACGAGAGATTATGGAATACAATATTCATGACATCCGTCGCCAAGACCGATTGCTTCCATACGAGGAGGCTGTGTTACTGCTTCGTACCGGCGAATACGGGGTCTTGTCCATGATTGACAATAAGGCAGACCAGAAAATGGCATACGGCGTACCTGTCAGCTTCGCATGGGATGGAAAAGAATCCCTGTACATTCATTGTGCTCCAGAAGGACGCAAGCTGCGTTGCCTTGGCAAGAACACGAACGTGTCATTTTGTGTGACAGGAAAAACGAAGGTGATACCCGACAAGTTTACCACTGCATACCAAAGCATCATTTTGGAATGCCATGCGGAAACAGGTCTTCCCGAAGACGAGCGCAGGAAGGCCCTACGCCTTATCCTTGAAAAGTATTCTCCCGACCATGTGGAGACAGGAATGAAGTATGCGGAACGCTCTTTTGGACGAACCGAGGTGATAAAGCTCACTACTATAAAGTGGAGCGGCAAATGCAAGCGCATAATATAGGTTATGGCGAATGAGGTACTTCCTGTACTATTTTGGCAGCATCCTACACCGTAAATCAGAAAGCCTCTCTTCCATTTATTTGTCCGGAAATCGGACAAAATGCAATCTTTTTTCGTTGTTTCATTCATTTTCTTTTGGTTAATTAAGCCATTTTATTTACTTTTGTCCGTGGATAATCGGTTGATTGTATGCGAGTACAGGAAGCCGATGCGTCCAAGCCTCAGCGCACGCCGAGCCTTTAGTGGGGCACAAGTCCCATAAAAAGGAGGTTGGGTGGGTAACGAGGCGCGACATGATGAAGGCGTTTACTTGACGCTCCGTTCTTGACGTAACGAATCTAGCAAATTCGAAATATCAAAGTCTTGAACTCAGCAACGGTAGATGTCCCGGGTGTGATTATATCACGCTGTGGAAATTCTTGTAAGTCTTCCCGTACCCTCCGGGTACAGCGGTATTGGCTTATTCGGATTCCCTGGTTTGGTTTTTCATATCGGCGTGGGCTCTGACGTTGTCTGTTCAACTTTGATAGGCAATGCTAGAGCCTCGTTACGTGGAATGGACAACAGATAAGTTTCCACGCTCTTTTTTGTGTTCGTAAGCAAGGATGGAAATATCTCCTCTATGGAGAAAAACGGACATAATAACAAACATCGTATATGGAAAAACAAAACATTGGAAAAACAAAAAACGGGACAGGCAAAATTACCCCCCCCATGCACACGCATGCCAAAGCATGGCGTAATGCCAGCTATCGTAGTTTCTAATTCCGCTCTCTGCCCGAACACAATTTGGAAATCATGAACATGAAATTTTTATTTAGACGATTTCTGACACCCCGCAACCTTTATGCAACCATTGCGGACGATTCCATCACCCGGCAAATCATCATCAGACTGGAAGAGGCAGGCTCTTTGCCGTACAGAATCGGCTTCGACAAGAAAAACAAAATCACCAATCTGAAAATCATCGGTGAGATCAATGTTACGGATTTGAGAATGATTCGCGAGATGGCAGGGCGTGATTACGACAATCTTTCCACCAACGGA
>CAVEJA010000245.1:0-5225 GCA_963615745.1 Duodenibacillus sp. | reverse complement strand
CTACTATATCATATTATAGCCTTATTTTATAGTGTTTATTGTGTTTTCAGTGAGAAGAGGGGTCTTGGAGGTTTCCTTGATCCCCTCTTTTCTTTTTGTATTCTGACAAGTCCGGCTAACCCATCTTCCCCTCACCTGTTCTCCACAAGAAAGACACCACACAAGAAAACGCCGTCACATACGAACCAACATTCGCCCTGAACAAACATCTCTCTGAGTTAATATTTTCTTACCTTTGCGGACAAAACAAAAATTTTCCTTTTATGAAAGATACAGACAAGACAACCTCGCTTCCCGAAAACGCTTTCCGGGAATTAAAAGAGGGCGAAGAGTACCAGCCCGTCCTCCCGCCAAACAGCCATCCTAAGGAAGTAACCACCTGGTCACTTCTTCTCGGGCTTTTGTCCGCCATTATTTTCTCTGCGGCATGCGCCTATCTGGGGCTTAAAGTAGGGCAAGTGTTTGAAGCAGCCATCCCCATCACCATCATCGCTGTGGGACTGGCAGGAGCCACACACAGAAAAAACGCATTGGGAGAGAGCGTTATCATACAAAGTATTGGCGCATGCTCCGGAATGATTGTGGCAGGAGCGATATTCACTCTTCCCGCACTGTACATCCTGCAGGCTAAATACCCGGAGATTTCTGTGGACTTCATGAAAGTATTCCTGGCATCCCTGTTGGGCGGTGTTCTTGGCATTCTCTTCATGATACCGTTCCGCAAGTTCTTTGTCAAAGACATGCACGGGAAATACCCCTTCCCAGAGGCAACAGCCAGTACCCAGGTACTCATGTCCGGGGAGGGAGGAAGCGGTCAAGCCGCGCCCCTCTTGTTCGCCGGAGTCATTGGAGGACTTTATGACTTCGTTATCGCCACCTTCGGCACTTGGGCGGACACTTTCAGTACCAACGTTTTCAGTTGGGGAACCTTATTGGCAGACAAGGCCAAACTGGTTTTCAAGATAAACACAGGGGCTGCCGTATTAGGTATGGGTTATATTGTCGGTCTGAAATACGCCTCCATCATCTGTGCCGGAAGCGTACTTGTATGGTGGATATTCGTCCCCGGCATTGCCCTACTCTTCCCGGATCTGCAAGTAAGCGGTGGTACAACTGCGGCGGAAGCCTCTTCCGAGACCATTTTCGCCTATGCCAAGAGTATCGGTATTGGCGGTATCGCCATGGCAGGACTTATAGGAATATGGAAAAGCCGCAGCATTATCGCAGGAGCAGCCAAACTTACAGGAAAGGCTTTCCATAAGAACGACCATACAGAAGTCCTGCGCACGGAACAGGATCTCTCCATGAAGATTATTGCAATAGGCGCATTGGTCACCATTATAGCCATTTTCCTCTTCTTTTTCTTCGGAGTGATGCAGCTAAACCTGCTTTTCGCCATCGTCGCCATTCTTCTGGTGTCTCTCATCGCCTTTCTTTTCACCACCGTCGCAGCCAATGCCATAGCCATTGTCGGCAGTAACCCTGTATCAGGCATGACCCTCATGACCCTGATCCTCGCTTCGGTCATCATGGTAGCCGTCGGACTGAAAGGATCTGTGGGAATGGTGGCAGCCCTGCTGATGGGCAGCGTTGTCTGCACCGCCTTATCCACTGTCGGAAGTTTCGTTACAGACCTCAAAATCGGCTATTGGTTAGGCTCAACACCACGCAAACAGGAAACTTTCAAGTTCCTGGGTGTTCTCGTCAGTGCGGCTACCGTAGCCGGTGTCATTATGTTGCTGAACAGCACTTACGGATTCACTTCCGGAAAACTGGCAGCTCCGCAAGCTAACGCCATGGCTGCCGTTATCGAACCGCTCATGAGCGGGAAAGGCGCGCCCTGGCTGCTTTACGGAATAGGTGCGGCAATCGCCATTCTTTTGGATTTCGCGGGTATCTCCGCCCTGGCTTTCTCCCTCGGAATGTTCATTCCTTTAGAGTACAATCTCCCTCTCATCGTAGGAGGACTTATCAATTGGTATGTCACCACCCGCAGCAAGGATGCTAGCCTCAACAAGAAGCGTGGAGATTTGGGGACTTTGCTGGCATCAGGATTCATTGCAGGCGGAGCCTTGATGGGAGTAGTCAGTACCATCCTGCGCTTTACAGGATTCGATCCCATCAATGAGGCATGGCAGACAAGCCCATTGGGAAACATCATCTCCGCTGTTGCCTACATCGCACTCATCCTGTGCTTCGTCAAAGCCTGCCTGCGTTCCGACAGAACTCCCGAAGCGACAGGCGAAGAATAAATCCTTACGAATCCTTGCCTGCTTGAAAAAAAGGATGTAACTTTGCACCCGCTGTTACGAGATAACGGCATTTCAAACCTATTTAATTAATATTTTTATCACATTGCAATGGCAACAAGAATTAGATTACAGCGTAACGGTCATAAAAGATATGCCTTTTACAGCATCGTTATAGCAGATGCAAACGCTCCACGTGATGGTAAGTTTACAGAGAAAATCGGTACATACGATCCCAATCGTAATCCCGCAAAAGTAGATTTGAACTTTGAGCGCGCTCTTTATTGGATAGAGACAGGCGCACAACCTACCGACACGGTTCGTTCCATCCTTTCCAGAGAGGGCGTTATGCTTATGAAGCACCTTCGCGGTGGTGTGAAGAAGAACGCTTTCGACGAAGCTGCCGCCCAAGCCAAGTTCGACGCTTGGAAGAAAGAGAAGGATGCCAAGTTGAATAAGATCGCTTCAGGCATCGCAGATGCCAAGAAAGCAAATGAGGCATCCCGTCTGGAAGCAGAGAAGAAAGTCAATGAGGAAATCGCAAAGAAGGTAGCAGAGAAGAAAGCTGCCATCGAAGCCGCTCAAGCAGAGGCTTTGAAGCAAGCTGCAGCAGAAGCTGCCGCTGCAGAAGCTCAGACAGAGGAAGCACCAGCAGAGGAGACTGCGGCAGAAGAAGCTGCCGAAACACCAGCTGAAGCCTAAATTCCAAAGCAGATTTCTATAAGTAACAAAAGCAGGATTCTCTTATCGGGAATCCTGCTTTTGTTATTTATATGATTTGTTTCCCTTCATATCTCCATCTCTTGCCAAAAGCCAGAGATTTTCTGCTTCAATAATAGGGCAACGTACTTTTCTATACAAAGATTATCCTTAATCACCTCTCTATGGCGCAAACACTGGATAAGACCTACTATCGTCGCCTTGCGTCACTAATAACAATAATTTATCTATCGCCAGGTCTGGTTCTGTATTCCGAAAACTCAGTCATTTCCAGTTGTAATCAGTAATGCGCACATTGCGGCTGTGTTCGGATTTCACTCCCCCCGGCTTTGCTGTCACATTGTTTCTGATTTCCACATTTTCCGCATCCTGCAGGAGGATGGAAATAGGCTTGGACGAATCAAACACGTTATTACGGATAATGATATTCCTGTTTATATAAGGCGGTGTTTCCCTTGCCTCGCTACCCACCATGATACACGAGGCTGTGCCGTCACCATCACCCTCACCACAATGGGAAATGTAATTGTTTTCCACCAGCGCATATTCCACTGGACCTCCTTCACGCCAGCTCATCTCCGCCCCCAATTTGATGGCGGTAAGCAGACTATGCTCTATCTTGTTTCCCGAAACGACGGAGTGCGGCACTTTCAATAGGAAGGCACGGGCATTATGGTAATATACAGTATTGTTCAGAATGCGCACATGCGGAAAACGCGTATGGTTGAGCATATAGCTGCTTCCGGCAAGTTCTTTAGGGAACGGACGATCGAGCGTAATGACAACCTGCCATTTCGCAGTTGATATATCCACGCCCCTTACTATAAAACGCCCCTTTTCAGCCATATTCAGACAGTCTACAACAAGCATCGTATCACCCACCTGCGGATAGTCAAGCGACTGCGCATGAAGGTCTGCGTTCTCCACCTTTATCTCCACACGCCTTTCAGAATCAGGTTGCGGACAGATTGTATAATAATAGTTATGGATATTAGTACAGTCATCGCCATTTCCTTTAAAGGTAGAGTTACAAATGGTAAGCGTCCCCGAACAGGATGTGAAGTGGGTAGCATCGGTGTTGGTAGAGCTGTAACGTCCTGGTTCTGGCACGACTTTAAGACCGTCTATCATAATATTATGTGTCAGATGACCCACTATGCCCATGCCGGGAAAGCTCATAATGGAAACATTCCGCACAGTCATATTCTCAGACTCCTTCAACATGATGCAGGGACGGTAATGCCCTCCGTAGCGCACAATGCAGTAGTCACCAACGGGCGGCTTGGCCCCGGACTGCACACGAACAAGTCCGGGGCGGAGAAGCTCCATGTAGCCAGTCTCACCGTTATAGAAACGCTGCTTTGCAGTACTGTAAAAATAGACACGCCCTTGGACAATACGGTCAATATAACGGTAAAGCTGCGGATCGAACTCCATATCAAACGAAGTATCTGTGCTGGCAACGATGCGTCCCTCGGTAGCCGCCGGCCGCTTGTAGGTGATGGTAAGCCCCTCCAGAGTAACATTGTGCGCCCTGACAAACGAAAGCACCTCCATCCATCCCTCCACACGAAGCACCGCCCCTGCGGCACGAATAGTAAGGTTACGGCAACCGTTGAAATCAAGTCCCGTCACATAAGGCTTCTGCGGGATGAACAACCGCCTCTGTACCTCCAATCCATTCCCCAGCTCACCACTGATGGCTTTCCGTTCGATGTCTGCCGCCATGGGATCGCAGATATCATAGACACCAGAAGGGAACACCAGCGTAGTGCCACGATGCTCGCGACAATACTTGGCAGCTGCCCGGAGAGCCTCCGTATCATCCATCCCGTCATCGGGCTTGGCACCAAATTCGGTTATGGAAACTTCACGCCCCTTCCCGAAAACTACGGAAAACGACACAACAAACATTCCCAGAACAAGCACAAACAGTCTTTTCATCTTAACTTTTAATTTAAATCATGTACACCACAACCTAATCAGAGTTCCAAATCCTTGTTGAATTCCTCATGCCAAGGAAGACCTTTCAAATTGAGCTGCTCCATGAAAGGATCTGGGTCGAATTCCTCTACATTCCACACGCCTGGACGCTTCCAAAGACCTTTGAAGAACATCATTGCCCCAATCATAGCTGGAACACCAGTG
Source organism: Duodenibacillus sp. (assembly GCA_963615745.1). Classification (GTDB taxonomy): domain Bacteria; phylum Bacteroidota; class Bacteroidia; order Bacteroidales; family Bacteroidaceae; genus UBA6382. Next base: position 108 of record CAVEJA010000245.1, on the reverse strand, counting down.
GTATAGCTCACTCCCTGCATACCTGTTTCCTTGTAAGCCTCCTGATGGGAGCAATTATTATACACGTAGTATGTCATCTCCTTACCGTCCTTTATACCTCTTATACGG
>CAVEJA010000244.1:0-11748 GCA_963615745.1 Duodenibacillus sp. | reverse complement strand
TCCCCGCAGGATATAAAGGATGCCGACGCACTGATTATCCGTACCCGCACACGCTGCGACAGAGCGTTGCTGGAGAATTCCTGGGTTAGATTCATCGCCACAGCCACTATCGGCTATGACCATATCGACACCACCTACCTGGAAGAGCGGGGCATCGCCTGGACGAACTGCCCTGGCTGCAATGCCTCGTCCGTAGGACAATACATCGAATCCTGCCTCATCCTTCTGCAAAAGGCGGAACGCATACCCTCGTTCCCTACCATAGGCATCGTAGGCGCAGGACATGTCGGCACGCAAGTGGCGCGGAAAGCCCGTGCTTTGGGCTGCACCGTCAAGCTGAACGACCCTCCCAGAGCATCCCGGGAGGGAAACGACCCTCTTTTCTGCCCGTTGGAGGAACTGGAAGAGACTTGTGATGTCATCACTTTCCACACTCCGCTCACCTACGAGGGGCCGTTCGCCAGCCATCATCTGGCAGGAACGGATTTCTTCTCCCGTTTGAGGAGAGATACCGTCCTCATCAACACGGCAAGAGGAGGCGTTGTAGACGAGCGGTTGCTGAAAGCCGCCTGTGAAAACGGCTCTGTCAGCACGTATATCATAGACACTTGGGAAAACGAGCCCGATATTGACCGGGAACTGCTCCGCAACGCTTTTATCGGAACGCCCCATATCGCGGGATATTCCGCCGACGGAAAATGCAACGCCAGCCGTATGGCATTGCATGCGGTATGCGGTTTCTTCCATCTATCTGCCGATTTCACCCTTGAGCCGCCCGCCCTTCCGAAAGGACTGACTCCTGTCAAAGACGAAAAAGAACGGAAACTGCAACTCTACAATCCCCTCAGAGACAGCAACGCATTAAAGGAAAATCCTGGGAAATTCGAATATCTGCGGGGGCATTACCCTCTCAGAAGAGAGTTTTTCGACGAGTAAAGGGATTTCTTCCTCAGCCTTTCGCTGCCTTGAAAGCCATCGCATACATCTTCATCTGCTTCAGCATGGCAAGAAGTCCGTTGCTGCGGGTGGGGGAAAGGTGCTCGCGAAGCCCTATTTTGTCTATAAAATACAGATCACTCGCCAGTATATCCTCTGCCGAATGTCCGTTCAGCACCCTTATCAGGAGCATTACAATCCCTTTCACTATCAAGGCATCGCTCTCCGCACGGAAATACAACAGTCCCTCTTTCTCCTCGCACACCAGCCAAAGGCGGCTCTGGCAACCCTCTATCAGGTTGCTCTCCACTTTGTCCTGGGCGGGAAGAGCCGGTTGTCCGCTTCCTAAATCTATCAGCATCTGGTAGCGATCCATCCAGTCGTCCACTTCGCTGAACTCCTCGATGATTTCTTCCTGTATCTCGTCAATTGTCATGATTTTCCGTATATAATAATTGTACTACCGTTTGCCCTACCGCCTTCAGCGTTTCCACGGAGATATTGTTCATCGTATCATGGGATGTATGCCATGTCGGTCCGAAACCATTCTCGTAGGTAGGATAGTAATTTATGATATCTATTGTAGGAATATGGGCGATACGGTTCATGGGCAGATGGTCGTCGGTGATATATCCTCCCTGGCTCGTCGGAAAATACTCCCCATAGCCCGCCTGTGCCGCGGCATCCCATACCTTTTTCACTATACTCTGCGCATATCGGGAGGAGAAACCTTCCTGATAGAAGGACGAGCCTATCCCTCCCACCATGTCCAACAGTATTCCATAAGATATGGATGTGGAATGGGGATTCTTTGCCCAGTGCTGCGAGCCCAGACACCATGTGTCCGAATCATCCCCGTCGCTCTTCTCCCATGCGGGAGTTCCCATATCCTCCGCATCAAAACAAATGAAATCCACCCCATAAGCCACCGTGTCCTTCTGTAACAGGCGGGCAAGCTCTATCATCACCCCCACTCCGCTCGCACCGTCATTCGCAGCCATCACGGGAAGATGCCGCTTGGCAGGGTCGCTGTCCTGGTCCGCCCAGGGGCGGCTGTCCCAGTGGGCGCATATCACAATGCGGTAAGCAGCGGATGGATTTGTCTGTGCTATGATGTTGTAACCCTTGAAAGACTTGCCGTCATAGCGGACAAACTCCGCATTCTGTGCGAAAGTGCGGCATCCGAACCGCCTGAACTCGCTCATGATATACTGGCCGCACTTTTCATGCGCCTCGCTCCCCAGCACACGGGGTCCGAAACCGCACTGCCGTTCCGTGTAGGTATAGGCACTGTCTCCGCTGAATTCCGGTATGGAAGCGGCTTGGTTGTCGTCCTGCTCCACGCCAGAAGTTTTCTGGCTACTCCCGCAGGATGCGATACAAAGAACCATAAGACTGGTCAAAAACCCCTTGTTGATGCTATCCACTATCCTTTTTCTTCTCATTTCACCTTACCTGATATTTCCTTTTTCACTTCATTTCAAGCGGCAAATCCGCAGTAAAAAAAAGACAAGACACGTTTTCACCGTGCCTTACTCCTTTTATTGCTCTCCTTTTCCCCTTTTCGGATTCTTGGGAAACCACCCTTTCCTGACACGTTCCTTTTGCTCGAACAGTTCCTTTATCGACCATAGGCAACAGAAAGAGATGATTCCCGTAATGGTACTCCAATGACTGTCCTCCATAAAAACAGACAACACGCCCCCTATTATGCCTAACGCCAGAAAGACAATCCACGGACGAGTTCCGAAATAATACTCTGTCTTTATGACTATCGGGTGAAACAAGCCTATGATCAGGAACACCGCTCCACCCATAATCAAGCCATTGAAGTTCATATCCATCAATCCTCCTTATGGAAAACGATAGGCAACTGCCTGTTTATGCTCTCGTTCAGGGAAATCAAAGTCTCTGTTGAGGTCACACCGTTTATCTGCTGGATTTCGTTATTCAGCAGATCCATCAGATGCGCATTGTCATAAGCGAACATCTTTATCAGCATGGTATAATTACCCGTGGTGAAATGGCACTCCACCACTTGGGGAATCTTACGCAGACATTCCACCACCTCATTGTACATAGAGCCTTTCTCCAGATTGATTCCCACATAGGTACAGGTGGAATATCCTATCATTTGGGGATTGACATGGTATCCGGATCCCAAAATAGCCCCCTTCTCGGAAAGCTTGCCCACACGCTGGTGAACAACGGCACGGGAAACACCACACCTCTCCGCCACTTCGGAAAGAGGTATTCTGGCATCTTGAGAGATAATACCCAGGATCTTCAGATCCAAATTGTCTATTTTTGCAGACATAATACTACACTTTTTACATAAAACGAGCAAATATACGAAGATTTTTCGAGAATCCGGCACACACAGAAACAAATAAAAAAGTCCCGCGCCTGGAATGGCGCAGGACCTTTTTTATTCTATCTCCAGTATTTGTTACTTCTTCGGAGCAGCGGGTTTGGCGGTATCAACTATCTCCACCAGCTCGATTTTGAATATCAAAGCGGAGAAAGGCTTGATCTGTCCTGCCTCGCGGTTGCCGTAAGCCAGTTCCTGCGGAACATATATTTCCCATTCCGAGCCTACCGGCATCATGGTCAGAGCTTCCGTCCATCCCTTGATAACATGTGCCACATTGGTCTGGAAAGGAGACTTTCCCTTGGAAGTATCGAACACAGTACCGTCTATCAGTCTGCCCTCATAATTGACTTTCACCGTAGAGGAAGCCGTAGGAACAGCCCCTGTTCCCTGTTTCAGCACCTTGTACTGCAAACCGCTGGCTGTGGTCTTCACATCCTTCAGTTTCGCATTCTCGGCAAGGAAGGCCTCACCGTCCTTGCGGTTCTGACCGTAATCCCTCTCCAGTTTCTCTTTCGCATAGAAATCCATCTGCTTGGTCACGATCTTGCCGGCGGAATCCACGCTGTAAGGAAGGGCCATTCCCTCCAGCGCGTCCATGAATCCCTTCTTATAGATGGCTCTGTCCATGATGGTGGTGTCCTTTCCTGCAATCTGCTGGTCTATCCTGCCGGGGAAATCACCGAACACTTGCAAGGCAATCTGCATACCCGTAGCGTAAGCCTTTGCGGAAGGGTCTTGCAATTTGGCGGACATTTCCTTCATACCACGGATGAAATCCTTCATGTTCTTGGTGGTATCTATGCCCACGTTCATTTGCAGGAACGTTTTCAATCCTTTGGTTTGCGCCAGACCCATCGCATAACTGAAATCCTTCACACTTACCGTGTCCGGTTTCACAGCCTCGACCTTGGCTTTCGCAGCCTTCTTGGCAACTTTTTTCTTGGCTGCCGTGGCGGTATTCCATCCTGTACACAGGGCCAGGGCAACTATCAAAATAGCTCGTAGTTTCATCTTTCTCTCCTTATTTCTCTATACTTACCAGCTCCAGTTTGAAGACAAGAGCGGAGAACGGTTTCACCATATCGCCGGCAGCGTTTGCGCCATAGGCTTTCTCCTGAGGAATATATACCTCCCATACAGAACCGACAGGCATGTGGGTCAATACATCTATCCATCCCGGAATCATGTCCTTCACTCTTATCTGAATCGGTTTGTTGTTATTGTTCTTGTAAGAGCTGTCGAAGACCTTGCCGTCGATGGTCTTTCCCTCATAGCTTACCATGACTTTGGCAGAGTCGGCGGGAATGGCACCCTTGCCTTCCTTGATAACCTTGTACTGTACTCCGCCCGGGGTCAGTTCCTTTACGCCTTCCTTTTTCTTGTTTTCAGCCATGAACTTCTCGCCAGCCTCCTTGTTGGGAGCGTAAGTCTTTGCCAGATTCCTCTCGCGGAAGGTCACCATACGCTGCTGGAGTTCCTTGCGGACTGTCTCCATATCTATTTCCGTCTTGCCTTCGGTCGCACCGATGAAACCGCTCAACAGGTTATCCATGCTGATGGTCTGGGTGCTGTCCTCGCCAAAAAGCTGGTAGTTCAAGCCCTTGAGCATCTGAGTTCCCAGTTGCTGGCCAATCTGAATACCGGCGTAATATGCCGCTTTCTTCTTGTCCTCGCCAGCCTTGGCACTCTCCAAAAGTCCCTTGTAGAACTCATCCATATAGGTTGTATCCACTCCGAGACGGTCGGACAGATATACTTTCAATCCATTGGAATTCGCCATACCCAGTTCATAACTGATGGTGTCCACTTCTGTCTTCAGGGAAGCAGAAGGAGCGGACGTCTTTTTACATGAGCCCAGCAGAACAAGTGCTGCGACAGCTCCTAAAAATACTTTTTTCATTGTTGTTGCTTAATAATTTATTATTGTTGTTTTCTTGATTACATCACCTCTATCAGTTCCACATCAAAGATCAGAGCCGCATAGGGAGGAATGGAAGAACCGGCTCCGTTAGCCCCATACGCCAGATTGTAAGGAATGAAGAAACGGTATTTCGCACCCTCTTTCATCAATTGGACACCCTCGGTCCAGCCCGCAATCACCCCGTTCAGAGGGAACACGGCAGGCTCTCCCCGACGGATGCTGCTGTCAAAAACCGTACCGTCAATGAGTTTTCCCTCATAATGGCACTTCACATTGTCGGTAGCCTTCGGCTGTTTTCCCGTACCTTCCTGAAGAATCTGGTACTGCAAACCGCTTGAAGTCGTCACGACATTCTCCCGTGCGGCATTTTCCTTTAGAAAAGCCTCGCCTTCCTCTTTTGCCTTCTTTCCTTTTTCCTCCTGCTCGGTACGCTTTGCCAGCTCCTGCTGGTGCAGATATTCGGAGACCATTATCTGGGCATCCTCCAGTTTCACTGCGAAATCCTTTCCTGTAAATACATCTTTCACTGCCTGGCTGAAGTCCTCTACATTGATTATCTCAGCCCCCATATCCACCAATTGTGTTCCTATGGCAAGCCCGAAAGAATAGCTAAGTTTATCCATTTGTGTGTTTTGTATATTGTAATAAGCGTACAAAGTTAGTCCTTTTTTCAGTATGCCAGATACAATACGCCTATATTTTCCATGCCGTCCGTCAAAGTTCCATGCCGGGCTTGACTTTCATGACCGCCTCCTCGCCGCACAGAGCTTTCAGTATCTCCAGTCCGAAATCCTGGGCGTGTCCCGCCCCTATCGCCGTAATCATATTTCCGTCCTTTTCCACGGCTTTTCCAGTATACTCGTAATCCGTCATCTGGTCTTTGATGCAGCTGTGGCCTGTGACTTTATGCCCCGTTCCTATCCGGTAATGCTGGAAAACGATGGGCGCGCCGCATATCGCACAGACCAGACGCCCGGTTTCATAATATAGATGGGCGGCTCTGCCTACCGCATCATTGTGTTTCAAGTTCTCATAACCCGGATAACCTCCCGGCAAAATCAGCGCGTCGCCACCCAGGATGTCCACATCCGCCATCGTGGCATCCGCCTTGACCTCCACTCCGTTGGAACTTACCACACTCAGGGAACTGGTCAGGGAAACGGTTTTTATATCCACTTGGGCGCGTCGCAGCACATCTACCGGAGCCATCGCCTCCATACATTCAAAGCCTTCCGCCAAGAAAAGAAAAACTTTCATAACAACAGAATCATTATATTATACCATTTACAAAAGTACGATTTTTACTCCAGCTTCCCGATTTGGCTTCCTCAAAAAGCGTCATATTCGCAAACATTACCTATTTTTGTGGATATTATACACTTTCGAAGCCTTTATGAAGAGACTCTTCTTTATTTTGTACGCGACTGTCTGCACATTACAGATACAAGGAAAAGGGGATTTCCAACGAATCCTCCCACAATCGGCGGATTCTTCCGAGCCACAATATTACAGGATTGTCAGTGCCTGCAAGGATTACACGGGAAAATGCCTGCAGGACAACACCTCAAACGTGACCTACACCTACCTTGTCAATGATTTCGATTCCGGCAACACCTTGCAGCAGTTCCAGCTCATCGCAGACAATGCCGACACGACAAAATATTATCTGCGAAACCGTTCCTCCCGAAAGTACATCCAGAACAAATACAAGCAGCGGAACGAATACAGCTTTCTCCAGGGAATCGCATCCAAATATTACACCAGTCCGTTTACCATAACGCCTATCGGGCAGAACCAGGTGCTCATCCATTATACCGAAAGCAACGGCATCACCCGTTATCTGAACGTGGCGGACGATGCCTCCATCAAGGAAAAAGTCTTCATAGAGGATGCTTTGAACAGCAGATACGCCTGGTATATCGTGGATGCCAGCCAGGATATCACGCATATTTCCCCTGCCATCGCCCATGAGGACATCGGCATCTCCGTAGTAAACAGACATATCATCGTGACCGGATGCCCGGATTACACTATCTATAACAGTTTCGGCATACCACAAAACAGGACGGGAGAAAGAACACCCGGCATCTATATCATCAAAACACCGCAAAAGGCTTTCAAGGTTTGCGTGAGATAACGACCGCCCCGCCGCTTTTAACACGATGTTAAAATGCGGTGCAAAAATCTGTCCTTCTTTCTGCCGTTTTCGGTTCTTAACGGTAAATTCTGCCGTTATCCCATATATTTCCCGGTATCTTTGGGAAACCGCTTCCGTAACTCTGCGGTTTAGAAAAATTACTCCGCGTTTTACGCCTCGGAAAAGCCCTGTTTAACACTGTTAAACCGCAGAGTTACGAGTGCTTTCTCCGCGAGTTGGAAAAAGGAATACGGGGAGTTGCGACAAGTATTCCCCACAAGCGGTCAGTCCGAAAAGCCGGATGACTTCTTTCGGGAATAGGAACAGCTGTTGCGCAACCGGCAGGAGGAACACCCTCCCGAACCGTGTTTCTTCTTTTTACACAGCCTGTATGCCGTCCATAGTACCACGGACAGCACGATAAAAAGCAATATGACACTCTGGATATTCATCATATAGCCATACACAACCACCGTGCCAGGAAAGCGCAAACCCAGGCTATCACACACTGCCAGACCACGAGGGTGACCGCGAACTTGCTTCCCATCTCATGCCGCACGGTGGCTATTGTAGCCACACAGGGAGTGTACAGCAGGCAGAACACCAGCAAGCCGAACGCTGTGGCGGACGACATCACCGATGTGATGGCAGTGCCTGTTCCAAACAGCACGGTAAACGTGGACACCACGCTCTCCTTCGCCAGAAAACCTGAGATAAGGGATGTCACAACCCGCCAGTCCTCCAACCCCAACGGAGCGAACACAGGAGCTATCCATCCCGCCAGATTGGCAAGGATGCTGTCCTGGGAATTGACCACTATCTGGAATTTATAGTCGAATGTCTGGAGAAACCATATCACAACGGAAGCGATGAATATGACGGAAAAGGCTCTCTGAAGAAAATCGCTGGCTTTGTCCCATATCAAACGGGAGACACTCTTCATTCCCGGTATTCTGTAATTAGGCAGTTCCATCACAAAAGGCACAGGCTCTCCCTTGAACAGGGTATATTTCAGCACAAAAGCCAGACAGATACCGACCAGAATCCCCAACAGATAAAGGACAACCATGACCACCGTCCCGTTCTCCGGGAAGAACAATGCCGTGAAGAAAGCGTATATCGGGAGCTTCGCCGTGCAGCTCATAAAGGGAGTGAGCAACACCGTCAGCTTGCGGTCCCGCTCCGAAGGCAATGTCCTGCTGGACATCACGCTGGGCACGCTGCACCCGAAACCCATCAGCAGCGGTACGATAGAGCGTCCCGACAAACCCAGTTTGCGAAGCATCTTGTCCATCACAAACGCTATGCGCGCCATATAACCGCTGTCCTCCAACAAGGAAAGGAAGAAGAACAAGGTCACGATAATCGGTATGAAACTCAGCACCGCGCCCACACCATTGATCACACCGTCGATAACGAGAGAGTGGACGAAGCCGTTTATATTCCAAACGGTGAGGAGATGATCCAGCCATCCTGAGAACGCCCCTATCCCATCCTCCAACACACCTTGCAGATTCCCCCCGATAACATCGAAAGTCATCCAGAAGATAAACACCATTATCAGAAGAAAGGCAGGCACCGCCGTCCATTTCCCGGTAAGAATACGGTCTATCTGCAAACTCCGTATATGCTCCTTGCTTTTCTGGGGCTTGACCACAGCCTTCCGGCACACCTTTTCTATAAAGGAAAAGCGCATATCCGCAATCGCCGCCGCCGCATCCAGTCCCCGCTCTTCCTCCAGCTGTTTCAGGATGAGAGCCACCGTTTCAGCCTCCCGGTCATTGAGCCTCAACGCGTTTTGCACCAGAGCGTCCCCCTCAATCAGCTTGCTGCCCGCAAAACGGACGGGGATTCCCGCACGCACGGCATGGTCCTCGATGAGGTGCATCACGCCATGCAGACTTCTGTGAACCGCACCGCCGTGGTCTCCCGGACTGCAAAAATCCTTTTTTCCGGGACATTCCTGATAACGGGCGATGTGGACAGCATGCTCTATCAGCTCGTCCACACCTTTGTTGCTGATAGCCGAGATGGGGATAACCGGTATTCCGAGCATCTTCTCCATCACATTGATATGCACCGACCCCCCGTTATTGTTCAGCTCGTCCATCATATTCAGAGCCAGAACCATCGGTATGTCCAGTTCCATCAGCTGCATGGTGAGGTACAGATTGCGCTCTATGTTCGTGGCATCCACAATATTGATAATGGCTGTGGGACGGGATTTCAGAATGAACTCCCGGGTAACGACCTCCTCCTGACTATACGGAGAGAGGGAATAAATGCCCGGAAGATCCACCACGCTCATCTTGGGATAATTCTTTATCCCCCCGCTCTTGGTCTCCACCGTCACTCCGGGAAAGTTCCCGACATGCTGGTTCATTCCCGTAAGCTGGTTGAACAGAGTTGTTTTCCCGCAGTTCTGGTTGCCGACCAAGGCAAAGACAATGTCGCTGTCCCGTACTTTGGGCTGTCCGTTATGGACATAATCGTGGTACACGGGCGAGGATTCTCCCAGTCCCGGATGCTGCACGAACTCCAGATCCTCATGAGCCTGATAACTTTCCGCCCGGCTCGCACACTTCTCCACCGTGATTTTCTCCGCATCGGACAGGCGGAAAGTCAGCTCATAGCCATGAACAAGAACCTGCATGGGGTCGCCCAAAGGAGCATATTTTATCAAAGTAAGCTCCGCTCCGGGAATAATCCCCATGTCCAAAAAATGCTGGCGAAGCTCCTTTTCTCCCCCGACAGAGAGAACCTTCGCGCTTTCGCCTATATGCAAATCATTGAGAGTCATCTTCCTTGTTTTTGACTTACAAAAATAGAACAATTCCAGGGGACGGGCAATACCCATATATGTGGATTTTGTTGTCATATTTTTCTCCCCGGAATATCCCGTTTTCCAATCTTTTTCTATTTTTGTAGACAAAACGGAACACTATGGTACAACAAAAGGACTATTCGGAACAGCTTCCCCATATCCAGGACATACAGGAGGTAACTCCCAACGTGGATTATGCCGACGGGGATGTATTCATCTTTGACAACATCAAGGAGATTTCCCTCGCACAGAACATGAAAGTCCCCGTGCATGTCATCCTGCTGTGCAAGAAAGGCAAAATGCAGATGCTCATCAACGAGAGGGAATGCTCCATGACGGAGAACGAGATACTGATATGTCCCGCCAACTCCTATCTCTCCGAATGTATGTACAGTTCCGATTACGAGGGGAAAGCATGCGCTTTCACGGACAAGATTCTGCAGGACTGCCTGAGAAGCAATGTGAATCTGTGGAACAACGTCATGTATATACGGAAAATCAACCACATCAAAATAGAAGAGGCGAGCGTGCTTTATATACAGCATCTCTATGAGGTGCTGCGATACCTCATCAACGAATCCGGCAGACCCTATCGGAAAGAGGAAATCCAGTCCGTGATAGGGGTCATGCTGCTGGGCCTGTGCGGATTGCTGTATTCCGAAGTGGGGGACGAGACATTTGACAATACGAGCCGGAAGGAATTCCTCTTCCAGAAATTCCTTCACAATGTCAGCACCAGCGAGAGGAAACGCCACTCCGTGGACTATTATGCCGGGCAATTGCACATCACGCCCAAGTACCTCTCGCTCGTCTGCAAACAGATTTCCGGGAAGACAGCACTCGCATGGATAGAGGAATACGTGATGGAGGACATACGGTATTACCTCCGATCATCGCATATATCCATCAAGGAGGTTGCCAACAAGCTGGGATTCCCGAATCTCTCGTTCTTCGGGAAATACATCAAACGTACCACCGGGATGTCCCCACGCCAGCTTCGCAGGACCTTGAGGGAATGATTTCCATATCTCCTATTAAAGAAATACAAGTTTGGATAAATGTGTTCATTTTTCACATCTGTTACTTTGCCGTGAGGAAATAGATGGTTACTTTCGTCCCAAAAACCAATTGTATCGTATTCCATGAAAAAAACATATCAAAGCAATCACTACTGCATCATTCTCTGCGGAGGAGTGGGAAACCGCTTATGGCCGTATAGCAGAAGGCGGAAACCCAAACAATTCCTGGATTTGCTGGGAATGGGCAGAACCATGCTCCAACTTACATACGACCGCATCTCGCGTTTGCTTCCCCAGGAGAACATCTTTCTGGTCACATCCAAGGAGTATCTGCCACTTGTACACGAGCAGCTGCCGTCAGCACCCAAGAGCTGTATCATAGGGGAGACGGTTACATTGAGCACTGCTCCCTCCGTGGCTATGGCATCCGCCTTTATTTACAGAACCAATCCGCAGGCAAACATCGTCGTCACCCCCGCTGACCAGATGATAGTCAATGAGGAAGACTTCAGAAAACAAATCCAAGAAAGTCTGGAG
>CAVEJA010000243.1:4581-10442 GCA_963615745.1 Duodenibacillus sp. | reverse complement strand
CGACACGTTTTACGGGGTTGTTGGTCATGAGTTTCATCTTTCTCACTCCGATTTTGCTGAGTATTTGTGCGCCTATTCCGTAATCGCGCTCGTCGGCATCGTAACCTAAATGTATGTTCGCATCTACTGTGTCATAGCCTTCTTCCTGTAGTTTGTATGCCGCAATCTTTGCCATCAAGCCGATTCCGCGTCCCTCCTGATTGAGGTAGAGGACGACACCTCTCCCTTCGCGTTCTATCATTTGCATGGCTTTGTGCAGCTGTTCTCCACAGTCGCAGCGCATACTTCCGAAAATGTCACCGGTCATACAGGAGGAATGTACGCGTACCAGGACAGGCTCGCTTTCCTCCCATGTGCCTTTTATCAAGGCGACATGCTCCAGACCATTGCTTTTTTGCTTGAAAGGGATGAGTTGGAAGTGGCCGTATTGGGTGGGCAAATCCACTTTGTCACCCATCTCGACCAAGGTTTCGTTCTTCAATCGGTAGGAAATCATGTCTTTGATGGAGATAATCCTCAAGTTGAATTTCTCCGCCATCTCTTTAAGCTGCGGGAGACGCGCCATAGTACCATCCTCATTCATGATTTCCATCAGCGCACCTGCCGGGTAAAGCCCCGCCATGCGGCACAGATCAATGCAGGCTTCGGTATGTCCGCTTCTGTGCAGAACCCCATTGTCTTGTGCGTACAAGGGGTTGATATGTCCGGGACGGCCGAAAGTCTCTGGCGTGGACGCAGGGTCTGCCAGGGCGCGGATGGTTGCCGCACGGTCGTGTGCGGACACCCCCGTGGTGCATCCCTCCAATTTATCTATGGTGACGGTAAATGGTGTTCCGAGGACAGAGGTGTTATGGTCCACCTGATGGGGAAGCTCCAGCTCCTTGCATCTGCTGTTGGTGATGGGGGCGCAGAGTACGCCTCTGGCGTGGATGAGCATGAAATTCACATCCTCTTCGGTGATTTTTTCCGCTGCGATGATCAGATCTCCTTCATTCTCTCGGTCTTCGTCGTCCACGACAATGACGAATTTTCCGTCTTTGAAATCCTTTACAGCGTCCTCCACTTTATCAAGTTGGATCTTTTCAGTTGTCATAGTTTCGTATAATATTCAGTGTTCTACTGGATTTGTCTGTCAATGTAGCGCAGTCTGTGCGTCTTTTTCCATGTCTGTTCCGCCCAATTCCTCTTGTCGGATGGTTTGCAGAACCAGGACATTGTTCTTTTCTATAAGTTTCAAGTCTCTATACAGCCGAATCCGGAAACGGAAAATGCGCCAGAAGAGAACTATTCCGATGGGGAACAATAATCCTAATGCAATATTTATGCCATATCGGTGGAACGGTGATAGGTGTGATTTTGTGAAGAGTTCGGGGTATTTACTCATATAAGTAAGCAACCTTACGTTCTGGGTGTTGGACAGTCTCTCCAGAACTCCCTCCAATTCGTCGGATAATTTGGCGATGTCGTCTTCCTGTTGCGGTTTGAAGAAGATCTTGAAATAGCTGGGGAAATGGGGCAGATGAGCCTTGCGGATATAGGCTTCACAGCGTTCTCCAATCTTTTCCAGACGCTCGCATTCTGCCTGGTAGTCGGGTCTTTCAATGGATATTTCTTTCTTGACAAAGAATCTTCCTTGGCGGAATCCGAAGAAATGGCGTATGGAATTAAGGTAGTTGTCGATGTTGAAAATGACGGAATCTTTGTTGGCTTTGACGGTAAGGAGCATCCCAAAGGGCATGAGCACAAGCGTGCTTGCCCACATTCCTAACCAGATTTCCGTATTGTCCTCCTTCGCCAGTTTCATGCCGGAGGTGTTGATGATGTAATAAAAGATGAAGATAATGACGGAAACGACTGTGGGAACGCCCAGTCCGCCTTTTCGGATGATGGCTCCCAGAGGTGCGCCGATGAAGAGGAAGAGAAGACAGGCGAGGGAAAAGGAGAATTTCTGATGCCATTCGATAAGGTGTCTTCTGGCATTGGTATAGCCTGATTTGGCAATGGGGTATTGCCATTCCAGTTCATCCTTGATGCTCTTTGTCTCTCTGTTGATCTGCTGTACCGTCTGGAGCTTTTTCTCCATGCTCAAGTTCTCATACAGATGGCGTATGTCCACGGTGCTGTTTTGGGCGGCTTTGACTGCCGAGACGGAGTCTTTCGGTGATATTTCCTGGTGATAGAACTTGTTGGTAAGCAGCTGGAGGAAATCCCGCCCTATGCTGTCGCAGCTTTCTGTAATGGAGTCAGCTCCTTGTTTCAGCTCTTTCAAATCCTTTACCCTCGCCATGGTGCTGAACATATTCTCGTCCATCATGTTGAAGTTGGTGTCAAAGTCTATGAGAAGGGTCTTTTCCTTGAAAGTCTCTCGGTCATAAGGAATGTTCACTCCGGCATCGAAGCGTGAGGCGGTGGAGCGCAGATTCTCGAATTGCTCGCCGTTGTATATGCTCAGTTGCAGGAAATGCTTGTCTGCGGTGGTTTCCAATTTCCCTGAATCTGCCACGACAATCTGTGCGTTCTCGAATCCCTGATCCATTTTGTAGATGATAATGTCGTACAACATTCCTGTTTTTGCATTCTTCTTCTGGACATATAGGTTTACATTGGGGATGCCATTGTAGAAGACGCCCTCGGGAATCTCAATGGCGGGAGAGGTCTCTTTCATGGTGGCAAGCATCCTTGTAAGTTGTTTCTGCGCATTCGGGGAGATCCTGTTTTGGAAGATAAAGGAAACTCCCATGAGGATGAGGCATACGATAATGACGGGGCGCATGATGCGCATCAGCGGAATACCTGCGGATTTCATGGCGGTAAGCTCCAGGCTCTCCCCCATGTTTCCAAAGGAAATGAGGGCGGTAAGAAGCACGCTGAGGGGGAGGGACATGGGAACAAGGGTGATGCCCATGTACCAGAAGAACTTTGCGAGGATGTCCAGCGACAGTCCTTTTCCGATAAGCTCGTCTATATACCGCCAGATAGCCTGCATCATCAGTACGAAAAGGCAGATGCAGAATGCTCCTACAAAGAGAAGAAGGAACTTCTTGAGGACATAGATATCGATTTTCTTGATAATACCGAACATTCTTGGCGGAACAGCATGAACTTATATCATACAAAGATACGATATTCTTTTAGGATTTTGGGGTGTCGCTCTGTAAAGTAAGCCAAAATAAAGCTCTTTTGACAGAACACAAAAAAAACGTTGAAAGTTTTTGCTGAAAGGGAAAATAGTCATATCTTTGCACTCGCAAATACGGAAAGTGGTATTTTGGCGAGATAGCTCAGTTGGTTAGAGCGTCGGATTCATAATCCGGAGGTCGTGGGATCATACCCCACTCTCGCTACAAACAGGAGCGGTTCTTATGAATCCGCTCCTTTTTGTTTGCTGTTTATCTGTTTGTGTACATGTTTTCGTAATACTTCTGATAGTCTCCAGAGGTAACATTGTCCATCCAGTCTTGGTTTTCCAGATACCATTTGACGGTTTTCTCAATACCCTCCTCGAATTGCAGGCTGGGTTCCCAGCCCAATTCCTTTTGCAGTTTTGAGGAATCGATGGCGTAGCGTGCGTCGTGTCCGAGCCTGTCTGTGACATGGGTGATGAGATTGAGGTCTTCTCCTTCCTTTCTTCCCAGCAAGCGGTCTACGGTTTTGATAAGAACATGGATGATGTCTATGTTCTTCCATTCATTGAAACCGCCGATATTGTATGTCTCCGCAGGTTTTCCTTTGTGGAAAATCAGGTCGATGGCTCTGGCATGATCCTCCACATACAGCCAGTCGCGCACGTTTTCTCCCTTTCCATAGACGGGCAGGGATTTCCTGTGACGGATATTGTTGATGAAAAGCGGGATAAGTTTCTCCGGGAATTGGTAAGGCCCGTAGTTGTTGGAGCAGTTTGTGACAATGGTCGGCATGCCGTAGGTGTCATGGAACGCACGGACGAAATGGTCGCTGCTGGCTTTGGATGCGGAGTAGGGGGAGTGTGGGTTGTACTTTGTCGTCTCGTAGAAGAAGTCTTTCCCGTAAGCCAGATGGTGCTCTGTGCTGGATGCGGTCGTGGAAAAGGGCGGTTTGACGCCTTCCGGGTTCGTCGTTTCCAATGCGCCGTACACTTCGTCGGTAGAGATATGGTAGAAACGTTTTCCCTCGTACTTCTCCGGGAGGGACTCCCAGTGGATCTTGGCTGCTTGCAACAGGCTCAATGTCCCCATCACATTGGTCTTTGCGAAAGTGAAAGGGTCTTTTATGGAGCGGTCCACATGGCTTTCGGCGGCAAGATGGATGATTCCGTCCACACGCTCTTCCTGCATCAGATGGAGGATGTCCTCGAAATCGCAGATGTCCATGCGGACGAATTTGTAGTTGGGTCTTCCTTCCACATCTTTCAGATTGGCGAGATTTCCCGCATAAGTCAGCTTGTCCAGATTGATGATGTTGTATTCCGGATATTTGTTTACAAAAAGTCTTACTACATGGGAGCCGATGAACCCGGCTCCGCCTGTGATGATGATACTGCGTTTCGGTGACATGGTTGTTCTGATGGGTTAGTATAGTTTCTTGTTTATGTCGAAAGGCGAGTCGAAATCCTTTAGGAGGGGATGCCTCGTGTCTTTTTCGCTAAGTATTGCCTTGGCGGCGGGGATTCTCCAGTCGATGTCCAGGGAGTTGTCCAGTATGGAGATTCCTCCGTCAGATTCGGGGTGATAGAACTCGTCGCACTTGTATTGGAAGACGGCTTTCTCCGACAAGACGGCAAAACCGTGGGCGAATCCTTTTGGAATGAAGAATTGCAGATGGTTTTCCTCCGTCAGTTCCACTGCCACATGCTTCCCGTAGGTGGGGCTGTTCTTGCGGATGTCTACGGCGACATCCAGTACGGCTCCTCTGACACAGCGTACCAGTTTGCTCTGGGTGAAGGGTGGCTGTTGGAAATGCAGTCCTCTCATGACCCCGTAGCTGGACATGCTCTCGTTGTCCTGCACGAATCGGACGGGACATGGGAGGATTGAGGAGGTCTTCTCGTCAAAATCCCTTTGGGAAAAGCTCTCAAAGAAATATCCTCTTTCGTCTTTGAAGATGCGCGGCTGTATGATCAGTACGCCTTCTATGTCTGTCTTTATGATTTCCATTGTTTCAAATTCGAGATGCAGATCTTGAGGGAGTCAGTCCAATAAGGAATGGTGAGATGGAATGTCTCCTTGATTTTTGTCTTGTCCAGAACGGAGAAGGAGGGACGGGTTACGGGACTGGGAAACTCGTCGCTGTGGCATGGCAGTATGTCACAGGATGTGCTGCCGTTGTATTCCGCAATAAATTTCGTGAAGTCGTACCAGCTGCATACCCCCTCGTTGGAGAAATGGTATGTCCCGCCTTTGGAATAGGTTGCGGGTATAGAGCCTCGTGGACTTTCCTTTTCCGCCTTGTAGTCCTCCAATACCGTAGAGATGGCGTTTGCCAGATCCCAGGCGTAGGTGGGAGTTCCCACCTGGTCGAACACTACTTTGAGCTGCGGCTTGGTGGAAGTCAGGCTTGTCATGGTCTTGCAGAAGTTCTTTCCGAACTCGGAATAGAGCCATGCCGTGCGGATAATGACGTGCTGGCATCCTGTTTCCTTGATTTTCTGTTCTCCGTGCAGCTTTGTCAGCCCGTAGATGCCCGTCGGAGTTCCCTGCTGGTCTTCTTTGCAGGGCGTGTTGTAGGGTTCTTTCCCGAAAACGTAGTCTGTGGAGATGTGTATCAGCAGTCCTCCCGCCTCTTTGATGGCGGTTGCCAGATATTCCGGTGCGGTGGCGTTCAGTTTCTCTGCCAGTTCGGGGTGGCTTTCTGCGGCATCCACGTTGGTGTACGCCGCACAGTTC
>CAVEJA010000243.1:1098-4571 GCA_963615745.1 Duodenibacillus sp. | reverse complement strand
GTTCACAATGGCGTCCACCTTTTTGGACTGGATGATTTCCCGGATGGCATGAATGTCCGTTATATCCAATGGGGTTGTCTCCATGCCTTCGACCTGGTTGATGTCGGTGAAGATATAGTTGTCCGTCTTTTGGGAGGCGAGAATCCTCATCTCGTTTCCCAGTTGTCCGTTTGCTCCTGTGATGAGAATGTTCATGCCTGCCCCTCTCTTTCGCAAAGTTTGATGAGGTATTGCCCGTAGGGGTTCTTTATCATCGGCTGTGCCAGCTCGCGCAATTTCTCCTTTTCAATCCACCCTTTGTTGAATGCGATCTCCTCCAGACAGGCTACTTTCAGTCCCTGCCGTTTTTCCAGCACCTCTATATAGGTGGAAGCCTCTGCCAGAGAGTCGTGGGTGCCGGTGTCTAACCAGGCGAATCCTCTTCCCAAAGTCTGCACTTTCAGTTCTCCGTCCTCCAGAAATTTCTGATTGACCGTGGTGATTTCGTATTCTCCGCGGGCGGACGGCTGTATGTTTTTGGCTACATCCACTACTTTGTTCGGGTAGAAATAGAGCCCCACCACGGCATAATTGCTTTTGGGGTTCTGCGGTTTCTCCTCAATGGATATGCAGTTTCCATTTTCGTCAAACTCCGCCACACCGTATCTCTCCGGGTCTGTAACCCAGTAGCCGAACACTGTGGCTTTTCCTTTTTCCGCAGTCTCCACCGCTTCCTGCAGTTTCCCTTGGAAGCCCGTCCCCTGGAAGATGTTGTCACCCAGCACGAGACATACGTTGTCTTCCCCGATGAATTTCTCCCCGATGGTGAAAGCCTGTGCCAAACCGTCGGGTGAGGGTTGCTCCGCATAGTCGAAGCGTACGCCATAGTCGGAACCGTCACCCAGAAGCCGCCTGAATCCAGGCAGATCGTAAGGAGTGGATATGATCAGAATCTCTCTGATTCCGGCTTGCATGAGCACACTGATAGGGTAATATATCATTGGCTTGTCGAAAATGGGGATAAGCTGCTTGCTTACTCCCTTGGTGATAGGGTAAAGTCGGGTCCCGCTGCCACCAGCCAAAACAATTCCTTTCATATAGCTTGCGTTTTACAGAGGTTATTTATTTGCAAATATAGTTGTTTCTTTTGATGTAAAGGATTTCATGAGGGAAAATGATGATTGCCGGGCAGGGCTTTCCCTGCAAGCGAACCGCAGAGTTCCGGGGATAAAACCATATACATATATAATAATAGGTATTGGGCGGTCTGTTGCGCAAAACCCATTATTATATATGTATATGCGGAGTGCTATTTGTTTTTGCTGATTCCCAGTATGCTGAGAATGCGTTTCCTTATGGTGTCTAATGTGGATACCTTGGCGTCTTTGGCGTAGCCATAGCCGTACCCGTAGCCATATCCATATCCGTAACCATATCCGTATCCATAGCCATATCCGTAGCCGTACCCATAACTTGAACTGTTCTCTTTCTTGGATAGGTCTACTGCGTTGAGTACTACGCCGAGATGCTTGAAGTGTTTCTCCTTTTGCAGCAGATTGACGAACTGGAATCCTTCCTTAGGCGTGATATTGGAACGGCAGACATAGATACACATATCCGCTTCCCTGGAGATTAGCGCGGTGTCAGTCACCATAGCGATAGGCGCAGTATCGACAATAACATATTCATATTGCTCGCGCAGTATTCGGAACATCTCGTCCAATGTGGGGCGGGCCACCAGCTCGGTCGGGTTGGGAGGAGCGATACCGCCAGCCAGAATGTCCAGATTGGGTGTGATGTCACTTGTTTCGATGAGGTCGCTCAAAGGACAGCCTTGCGGATCGTTCAGGAAATTGGTCACGCCTGCCTGTCCTCTTCTTAGTTTGAAGACTTTGTTCAATCCCGGCTTGCGGATATCCATACCCACAATGATGGTTTTCTTACCGAGCATAGCCAGACTGACAGCCAGGTTTCCTGCGATAAAGCTCTTTCCCTCGCCTGGCTGGGTGGAGGTGAACATGATGACCTTCTCGTTGGGTTGCAGCATAAACAGCGTGTTGGTACGCAGTTTTCGGAAGGTCTCTTCCATGAGTCCGTTCTTGTTCTCGTGTACCACGATGTTGCTGAAAGCGGTGTCTGACTGGGGAATCTCGCCCAAAAGGGGAACTGTGGTGAGGTTGCTGATGTCCCTTCTGTTCAGAATCTTGTAATTCAGCAGCTCTTTAAGGAACAGAATGCCGTAGGGTATACATCCTCCCAGAATGAAGGCGACGAGGAAGAAAATGCTTTTCTTGGGAGAAACCGGGGCTTTTGCCGCCTGGGGGGTCTCTACGAATCTTCCGTTGTTTGCGGTTGCTGCCAGTGTGATGGCGTTTTCCTCACGCTTTTGCAGGAGCATGATGTAAAGCTGCGCCTTGATTTCCTGTTGGCGGCTGATGCTGACAAACTCTTTCTCCTGGGTTGGGGCGTTGGTAATGCGGTTCTGGAATTTCGCTGTCTGTCCGGCAATACCCTTCTGGGTGATGTACAGACCCTTCAAGACGCTCTCGATGGTTGTTTTCACACCGTTTCTCAGCAACTCCACCTGCTGTGTCGCCAGTTGCAGGCTTGGGTTTGCCTCGTTTCCTGTGCGCATCAGGCGTTTCTTTTCAAGGAGCTGGGTGTTGTATTGTGTCACAACGCTTGCCAGATTCTCGTCGTTCAGTCCCACGTTGGCGGGAATGACTTCGTTTTCATTGGCGGGATTATTGACATACTCCTTGAGAAACTCCACCAAACTGATTTGGGTGGCGTTCTGGATGCGCTCCTGCTCGTATTTGCTGTTCTCGTTGATGGCGAGATTCGCATCATTGCTCAGGTCTGTCAGTCCCGCGCTCTTTTTGAAACTCTCTAATTTGTTCTCGGTATGTCCCAGCTCGTTGTTGATAATGACGATGCGCTCGTCAATGAACTCGGCGGTTTTCTGAGCCACCTCGTTCTTTTCATTGTTGGCTTCCTCGTTGTAGAGCTTGACAAGATGGTTAAGAAAGTCGATGCCCCGTGCCTTGTCACTGCTCTTTATGGAGAGCTGGGCTATTGTTGTCGTCTTGGATGTGGCGGAAACGTCCAGATTGCTCTGGTAGGCTGCCGCTGTGGTCCGGGGATTGGAGATGTTTGCCTTGATGTTTACATCTTTCCTCGGTTTGTTACCTTTGGTGAGGATGATGATGCCGGCTTTTGTCGGAATCGGACAGGGGAGTTTGTCAATGTGTTTTTCCAGAACATACTCTGTCTGATTGACGGAGTATTCTATCTTGACATAGATGTTCCCATTGCTGTCTATGTCCAAATCCATTTTGACAGGGCTTTCCAGATTCTCTGCGATTTCGGGAGACATCCATATATTGACGGGTCTTTCCTTATACAGAGGCGTGTTGAATCCAAAGCTGTTCTCCTCCGCCTCGGTGATATATAGCCCCAGATCATTGACAACTTTCTGAATGAGTGTGCGGCTT
>CAVEJA010000243.1:0-1088 GCA_963615745.1 Duodenibacillus sp. | reverse complement strand
CAATGACGCTTAACACAAACCATCTCCAATAAAGGACGAACTTCAGAATAAGGTTCTTGAGTTCGAAAAAGGAGGATGTTTCCAGCTCTTCCTCTTTTTTGAGTGAAAGGTTGTCGGTGATATTGTCGTTCATGATCCTTAAATATGCTCGGTTGTTTTATCGGTTTTCTTATCTGAGTATGGTGACAAGCAGGCTTGCCAGGGAAATGAGAATACTTGTCGCACTGAACCAGAGAGTGGTGCTGTTGCCCACATCACTGTTCCTTGCCTTGGTCTTGTTGGGTGTGACAATGAGAATGTCGTTCTGCTGCATCTGGTAGTAAGGGGACACGATGAGGTTCGCGTCATTGAAATTCAGCGTATGCACCTCGTGTTTTCCCGATGCGTCTTCCCGGATGAGTTTTACATTGTCCCGGACACCATATACGGTCATGTCTCCAGCCAATGCCAGAGCTTCCAGAACATTGACTTTCTCACGGTCGATGGTGAATTGTCCCGGATTGTTCACCTCTCCGAGAACGGCTATCTTGAAGGAAGCCATACGCACGGTCACCACGGGAGTCTCCTTGATGTATGGTTTGAGTTTCTCTTTGACGAGCAGTTCCGCCTCGGTCTTGGTGAGGCCTCCCACTTTGAGCGTGCCCAGCACAGGGAAATCTATCTCTCCTTTGTTGTCCACGAGGTATTGTTGCAGTGCCGGAGTGGTGGTTGTGGTCTGCCGTAGTAGGGAGGCGGTCTCATTTGTCTGCACGGTCAGATTGAATGGGGCGGACACCTGCGGGTCGGTAGTGTTTACCGTGATGTTCAGAATGTCCTTGGGCATAATCTTGGCATCGTACAGAGCCTGTGCCTCGTTGAGGGATACCTGGTCAAGGTTTTGGAAATAGGGTACGTTCTTGTAGCTGTTGCATGAGGCAAGAAAGCAGATGCAGCTGACTGTAACAAGTTTGGAAAGGATGTGTCTGTGCATTTTTATAGTGTTTGTTTTCCGTTGAGAATATATGTTGCTTGAAAGCGCAAAGTTAATGATTGCTTTCAACATGGCAAAATGTGTTGTCGGATAGTTTTGTTGTTTCTGGAACTTGGCA
>CAVEJA010000242.1:0-2157 GCA_963615745.1 Duodenibacillus sp. | reverse complement strand
GTATGGGGCTAACAGGGCAACAAGAGAGCCTATGCCCAGAATGAATGTGGCGATAAAGACAACCAGGATACTGTATCGCAGCCATGACTTGGCGGGGGAGTAGGAGAACCGGTACTTTTTATTCTTCCTCTTCCCGCTTGTCCATGAGATGATGTCCTGGAATACGCCCAACGGGCAGATGATGGAGCAGTATATCCTCCCGAAAACTCCTGTCAGCAGGATGAGGAAGCATATACCTGCTGCGTTCAGTGCCAGTAATGCCGGCAGGAACTGTATCTTGGCAAGCCATCCAAACCATCTGTGGAGAGTTCCCGTGAAGTCCAGGAACAGACCGGTGATGAGGATGAAGACGACGAAAGCCAGAATGATTCTTGTTTTGCGTAACATACGGTATGTGTTGGTTGTTGCAAAAGTAGATAATATTTTCCCAACTCGGCTTACCGAAGTTACAGAAAAGATTACCCGGATTACATATTTGTGCTTGAGAAAGAGGGTGGCTGTGTGTGGAGGCGGTTTCCGCAGTCTTGCGGTAATAGCGGATTCTTGGGATGTTTTTTGTAATTTTGTAACTGGAAAAAATAAGATGATGCAACGAAATAGCGGACATACAACATGGAACAGTGTGTTCTCGGCGGATGTTCTGGAGTTTGTAAACGCCTCTGTGCGGTTCTGCTCCTTGTTGGAACAGCCGCAGGAGGGCATGAGGTCTTTTGCTGGGGAACTCCAGACGGTGTTGTTCGTCCTGTATGGAAAGGGTTTGCTTCTCTCCGGGCTTCATGGCGAGGACGAGAGCATGCTGGAGGAATATGTCACAGAGGAACTGTATAACGAGGTTCGTTCGAGGGTGGCTTCTGTGATGGGGGCTTATGATGATTATCTGGATGTCTTTGTCGAGGAGATGAGGTACAGCGACAAACCCGTCTTGAAGACTGTCTCCGAGGATGTGGCGGACATATACCAGGCTCTGGCGAATTTTGTGTACGCTTACCGGCAGGGGGCGGATGATATCAAGTACGCTGCATTGATGCTTGTCCTGCGGCAGTTCGTGGAGTATTGGGGAGGCAGAAGCCTGAGTGCCATGCGCGCGCTGCATGAGTTGCTTTTTAATATGGAGGACAATGAGGAGTGAGGCTATGGATTGCGACCCTTTTGTGACCTTGGAAGTGGCGATAGACAAGAGGAAGATTCCCGCTATGCCGAGGGCGCGGTTCGACGGGAGGATTGTCGTTGTCCAGACAAAGGCGGAGATGTCCAAGGCGGTGAGCTATCTGAAACGGCAGCCCGTTCTGGGACTGGACACGGAGACGCGTCCGAGTTTCAGCAAGCGGACCTCCTATAAGGTGTCCCTGCTGCAAGTGTCCGCATGGGATATATGCTTCCTCTTCCGTCTGAACTATATAGGGCTGCCGCAAGAGCTTGTTTCCTTGCTGTGCGGTGATGATAATCTGAAGATAGGGCTTTCGTTCCATGACGATGTGCGGATGCTCCACCAGCGGGCGGAGTTCAAGATGGGGAGAATGGTGGAGTTGCAGAAGATGGCTTCGGAGTTCGGAATCACGGACAAAAGTCTCCAGAAACTGTACGCCAATTTGTTTCACCAGCGGATTTCCAAATCGCAGAGGCTGTCCAACTGGGAGGCGGATGTCCTTTCTGATGCCCAGAAACAATACGCCGCCCTGGATGCCTGGGCGTGTCTGAGGATATATAAAGAGTTTCTTCGCTTGAGGCACTCCCACAGTTATACGCTGACATCTGAAAAGATGCAGATGGATATGGTGGACAAGGTGACAAGGGATTTGGTGCGCTTGTCCAAGGATATGCAAAAAGAAATATAGAGATATGTACAAGACAATCAGTATCAAACGGGGCAGGGATGCCAGCGTCAGGCGTTTCCATCCTTGGATTTTCTCAGGAGCCATTGCTGCGAAAGAGGATGGCATAGAGGAGGGGGACACAGTTCGTGTGGTGGACTGCGAGGGAAATTTCCTTGCGGTAGGGCACTACCAGATAGGTTCTATAGCGGTGAGAATCCTTTCCTTTGAGGAAACGGAGATTGACAAGGCTTTTTTCCATCAGCGGATTGCCGATGCGCTGGCTCTCCGCAAGGCTTTGGGAATTATCAGGGAGGACAATTCCATATATAGGCTGGTGCATGGG
>CAVEJA010000241.1:0-3561 GCA_963615745.1 Duodenibacillus sp. | reverse complement strand
TTACAGCCAATGTCACCATCTACACTCTTGAGAAGAACAATGTGCTGGCTATCCCGTCCAAAGCCCTGCGTTTCACACCCAACGAGAAACTTCTTGAAAAGGATCAAACCATAGAGGACTGCAACGCCAAGAACAAGGTTTGGAAGAAAGAAGGCAGTGTTTTCAAGGCATACGCCATCAATACAGGCATCACCAACGGCACATTGACGGAGGTCATCTCCGGTTTGAAAGCCGGTGACAAGATTCTTACCGAGATTTCCGCTGTGGACAGCAATGAGGAAACACAGCAGAATGACAACCCGTTCATGCCCAAACCCAGAAACAACAAGAAGAAGTCAAACGGTTCAAAATAGCCGCTTACCCATATACAAAACTTCAATGGAAGATAAAGAAAAGAAAGTCGTTATCGAACTGGACAATGTGAAACGCAACTTCACCGTGGGAAGTGAGATTGTGCACGCCCTGCGGGGTATCTCCTTCAAGGTCTATGAGGGCGAGTTCGTCACCATCATGGGAACTTCCGGCTCGGGGAAATCCACCCTGCTGAACCAGTTGGGTTGTCTGGACACCCCCACCAGCGGCGAATACTATCTGGACGGAGTTTCCGTAAGAACCATGTCCAAGAACCAGCGCGCCAAGTTGAGGAATCTGAAGATAGGGTTTGTCTTCCAGAACTACAACCTTCTCTCCAAGACAACCAGTGTGGAGAATGTGGAACTGCCGCTGATGTACAATAATAAATATAACGCCGACCAACGCCGTGAGGCTGCCATCAAAGCCTTGCAGGCTTGGGCGACCGTCTGTACCATAAGTCCAACCAGATGTCCGGCGGACAGATGCAGCGTGTGGCAATCGCCCGCGCGCTGGTGAACAATCCTGCGGTCATCCTGGCGGATGAGGCGACAGGAAATCTGGATACGCGCACCTCCTTTGAGATGCTGGTACTGTTCCAGCAGCTGTACAAGGAGGGGCGCACCATCATTTTCGTCACCCACAATCCCGATATAGCCCAGTACAGCAGCCGCAACATCATGCTCAGGGACGGAAAAATCCGCAGCGACGAGCAGAACACCCACATCCTGTCCGCAGCGGAAGCTCTCGCCAAACTTCCCAAACCCATAGACGACTAACAACAGTCAGAAACTCATCATCTCAACGATATGAATTTATTCAACCTTTTGAAAATTGCCGCGCGCGCCATTTGGAGCAACAAATTCCGCTCCTTCCTCTCCATGCTGGGAATCATCATCGGTGTGGCAGCCGTCATCATCATGATGTCCATAGGACAGGGCTCCAAGGAAAGCGTCCGCCAGAACATATCCCAAATGGGAACAAACCTCATCACCGTGCGTCCCGGAGCAGACCGCCGTGGCGGTGTCCGCCAGGACCCCAGTGCCATGCAGACACTGAAAGTGGAGGATTACGAGAAAATCATTGCGGAGAAAAGCTACATCTCCAACGTGTCCCCGGAGGTGACATCCTCAGGACAAGCCATCAACGGAGCGCAGAACACCTACTGCTCCCTCTATGGAGAGACCCCCGAATATCTGGACATCAAGCAATGGGTAATCCAGGACGGTGAATGCTTTACAGAGGAGGATGTACGCCACAGTGCCAAAGTATGCCTGGTGGGAAAGACCATCGTCACCGAGCTGTTCGGCGAAAATGCCGACCCCGTAGGCAAGACCATCCGTTTCAAATCCATCCCTTTCCGCATCGTAGGTGTGCTGAAGTCCAAGGGATATAACAACTGGGGCATGGATCAGGACAATGTCATCATCGCTCCATATACCACAGTGATGAAACGTGTGCTGGCGCAAACCTACCTGAGCAGCATCAACTGCTCCGCCCTGACAGAGGAGATGACGGACAACGCCATCAGCGAGCTTACCCAGATTATCCGCTCCAACCACAAGCTGGCAAGCGATGCGGACGACGACTTCACCATCCGCTCACAGGAGGAAATGATGAAAACCATGTCCTCAACCATGGACACCATCACCATTATCCTCGTCGTGGCGGCAGCCTTCTCCCTGCTTGTGGCTGGTATAGGCATTATGAACATCATGCTCGTTTCCGTCACCGAGCGCACCAAGGAGATTGGACTGCGTATGTCCGTAGGGGCGAGAGGGCTGGATATCTCCAACCAATTCCTTCTGGAATCCATCATGATTAGTGTCACGGGAGGCATATTGGGCTTGATTGTGGGCTATTTGGGAACTCTCGTATGCGGAGCTTTCCATCTGCCCACCTCCATACCGCTTTGGAGCATCCTTGTCAGCTTCGCCGTTTGTACCATCATCGGTGTGCTGTTCGGCTATTTCCCTGCCAAGAAAGCAGCCAATATGGACCCGATAGAGGCTATCCGATACGAGTAACAAACCGTTTTCGGAACAATGAACGAAGCATCCCCCGGAAGACAGTGCCTTCCGGGGGATGCCTGTTTCCTGTCCTGTCTCTACGGCTAACACCTCTTAAACCGCAGAATCAGCCCTCGCAAAACAGGAAATTTCATTCGGAACAATTCAAATTTTATTACTAAGTTTGTAAAGTACAACGAAATTCCAAGGGATCATTACAATCACTTGCGCCAAGGATAGATGAGGAGCATAAATTATGGAAAGGAAAATTGAAATACGAAACAGCACAGCAGAGTTCCTTACTTTCGTAGCGGAAGGTAAGGAACAGGGCATTCAAGTACTCTATAAGGACGAGACGGTATGGGCTACGCAGAAAGCCATGGCTATGCTCTTTGACTGCTCGGCAGACAATATCGGATTGCATCTGAAAAACATATTCAAGAGCGGAGAACTTGTGGAAGATTCAGTTACCGAGAAAAACTCGGCAACTGCCGCTGATGGTAAGAATTATCTAACGAAATTCTACAACCTTGATGCCATTATTTCTGTAGGTTATCGTGTCAATTCCATCCGTGCCACCCAGTTCCGCCAATGGTGTACCTATGTTATCCGGCAGTTCTCGCTCCGTGGCTATATCATAGACAAGAAACGTATGGAGAACGGTTCGTTTATCGGTGAGGACTACTTTGAGCATCTGTTGGCAGAGATACGGGAGATACGACTGAGCGAACGACGGTTCTACCAGAAGCTCACCGACATTTACACCACCGCTATCGACTACAACAGGGATGCCCCGACCACGCAATCGTTTTTCAAAAAAGTGCAGAACAAAATGCACTATGCCGTACATGGACATACGGCTGCGGAACTCATTGTAGAAAGAGCCAATGCCGAAAAGGAACACATGGGACTGACCACTTGGGAAAATGCCCCAAAGGGAAAGATAGTAAAGCCTGATGTGAATATTGCCAAGAATTATCTGACACAAGCAGAACTTGAAAATATGGGAAAACTCGTCAATTCTGTTCTCGATTTGGCGGAGCGTATGGCAGACCGCCACATCCCGATGACAATGGAAGACTGGGCAAAGCGTATGGACATCATTCTGGAAGCCGGCGGCGACAAGATTCTTAACGATGCCGGCACGGTGACCGCTGAATTCGCAAAAGCGTTCGCGGAATCCGAATTCGAAAAGTATCGC
>CAVEJA010000240.1:0-3389 GCA_963615745.1 Duodenibacillus sp. | reverse complement strand
GTGTCGGGACGAACGGGACAGCGGCATATCCCTATCCGCTTCCTGGAGGTGGGGTGAAATATATCCAGATGCCTGTGGAGATAGACGAGAAGACCTTGATGGAGATAGCAGATAAGACGAATGGCAAGTATTATCGCGCGACAAGTACGAGGCAGCTTGAGCAAATATATCAGGAGATAGGGAAATTGGAAAAGACTAAGTTGATTGTCAAACAGTATAATAAGCACTATGAGGCTTACCAGCTCTTTGCCTTGTTGGCGGTTATTGCCTTGTTGGCGGAGCTTCTGTTGCGTTATACAGTATTGAGAAGAATACCTTAAAAAAGAAAACACCGATGTTTAGATTTGCCAATCCGGAATATTTGTATCTCCTAATAGCGATTCCTCTTCTGATATTGCTGTTTTGTTATTCCTTGTATTTGCGAAGGAAGAAATTGAAGAGGATTGGGGACATCTCTTTGCTGCAAGGGCTGATGCCGGATGTCTCCATACGGCATCGGGTGATGAAGTTTGTGCTGTGTCTGTTGGCTTTGTCTTGCCTGATTATATCCTTGGCGCGACCGCAGATGGGGATGAACATAGATACCAAACAGAGGAATGGTATCGAGATGGTTGTAGCAATGGATATATCCAATTCCATGTTGGCGACGGATGTCTCTCCTAATCGCCTGGAGAAAGCCAAGCAGGTTGTTTCCAATATGGCGGATAAATTGTCTGATGATAAAATTGCGTTGGTGGTATTTGCCGGGCAGGCTTTCATACAACTTCCGATAACCAGTGATTTCGTTTCTGCGAAAATGTTTCTTGATGCGATTTCGCCATCCATGTTGCAGTCCCAAGGTACAAATCTTGGAGAGGCGATACGGCTCTCTATGGGAAGTTTTACAAGTCAGAAGAATGTTCAGAGGGCTATTGTGGTGATTACTGACGGTGAGGATCAGGCGGAAGAGGCTGAGAAAATGGCATCGGAAGCTGCCGGGAAAGGAATACGGGTATATGTGTTGGGTATTGGAAGTCCCAAAGGGGCGACGATTCCCATGCAAGGGGGAAACTATTTGCGGGACAAATCGGGAAATATAGTTGTCACCAAACTGAATGAGGACATGTGTAATAGGATTGCTGCGGCAGGACGCGGGGTATATATACATGTGGACAACTCTAATATCGCCCAAGAACGCCTGTATTATGAATTAAACAAGCTGGAAAAATCCTCGTTAGGCTCTGCTGTATATTCTGATTATGCGGAGCAGTTCCAGGTGTTTGCCCTGCTCGCCTTGTTTTTTCTACTGCTTGATGTGTGTGTGTTGGAGAAGAAAGGACATCTGTTCAGCCGTTTGCGTTCTCTAAGAAATGGAACTGCGGTTCTGATAGTCATGTTTTTTATGTTCTTGAATCCTCTGACGACATTTGCGCAGGGGCAGGACAAAATTTATATGCACAGGGGCAATAAGGCTTTTGCGCAGAAGAAATATTCTGAGGCGGAAACGTATTATCGCAAATCTCTGGAACAAAATGACCGAAACAGTCGTGCAAGATATAATTTGGGGAATGCTTTGCTGTTCCAACAGAAGCCTAAGGATGCCATGAAGGAGTATGAGAAGGCTGCGTCTCTGGAGACCAATCCCCGTTATAAGGCGGCTGTTCATCACAATATGGGCGTAATCCTTCAGTCGCAGAAGCAGTTTGGTGCGGCTGCGGAATGTTACAAGGAGTCTCTTCGCAATAATCCGAATGACCATGAGACACGTTATAATCTGGCTTTGTGCCAGAGACAGATGAAAAACGACCAGAATCAGAACAAGGACAAGGATAAAGACAAGAAGGACGACAAGCAAAAACAGAATGAGAAGAAGAACCAGCAGTCGAATCCTGATAAGAACCAGCAGCAAAATCAGCCGCGGGGACAGAAGAATGAAATGTCCAAGGATAATGCGGACCAACTTTTACGTGCTGCCCAGATGAAGGAGAATCGAACGCAGGACAAGGTTCGGAAATCCCAGATGCGTGCCAACAGGCAGCAAATGGAGAATAATTGGTAGAGGAATAACTATGAGAAAGATATTTGTATTACTCTTCGGCGTGATAATGCTGTGTCCGTCTGCTTGGGGAGCAATCGTTGTGAGGTCTCAGGCTCCCGATGCAGTGGCGGTGAACGAGCAGTTCAGAGTACAATATACGGTGAACAGCCAGTCTGTAACGGATATTTCCGCTTTCCCTGATATGCCGGGATTTGAAGTCCTTTATGGGCCGAGCAAGTCTACGAGCTTCAGTATGCAGATTATTAATGGCAAACAATCCCAGAGCAGTTCCACGACATATACCTACGTATTGCTGGCGAAGAAAAAGGGGGACTTTGTCTTACCCCGTCTTACTGTCACGGTAGGGGGGCGCAACTATACTTCTAATGCGGTGAAAGTGCGGGTTCTGCAAAATGCCAATACTGCTTCCTCCTCGTCTCCGGCATTGGTGAAGTCGTCAGGGAATGCGAAAGTGAGCAATAAGGATCTGTTTATTGCTGTGACTGCCAATAAGAACGAGGTTTATGAACAGGAGCCCGTCCTGCTGACTTATAGGGTTTATTCCAAGGTTAATCTTAGAGAGTTGCGTGGAAATATGCCCGATCTGAAAGGGTTTATGGTAAAGGAGATTCCTCTTCCACAGCAGAAATCCTTTTCTGTAGGGACTTTTCATGGAGAGAATTACTATACCACCGTATGGAGTCAGTATCTGATGTTTCCCCAGCAGTCTGGAAAATTGCAGATTCCCCAGATTAAGTTTGACGGAGTTGTTGTGATAAGTAATCCTGATATTGATTTGCTGGATGCTTTCTTCAATGGTACATCAGGGGCGATACAGAAAAGAAAGACGATAGTTGCTCCTTCTTTGGATATCAAGGTAAAGCCTTTGCCGGAGAAACCTGCTGATTTCTCGGGAGGAGTTGGGGATTTTACCATTAAAGCTGTGGCGAAGAATCCTACGCTGAAGGAAAATGAAACTCTCAATTTCCAGGTTGCGATTAGCGGTGTGGGAAATGTGGACTTGATAAAGGCCCCGCAAGTTAAGTTTCCAAATGATTTTGATGTATACGACCCCAAGATGACCAATAATACCAAGCTCTCTACGACGAGTATGAATGGCAGTCTGGTCATAGATTATCCTGCAGTTCCCAAAAACAAGGGCGAGTATACGATACCTCCTGTCTCATTGACTTATTTTGACACGAAGACCCATTCCTATAAAACAATCGCAACCCAGCCTATAAAGGTTACTGTGTTGAAAGGAGAAAAGAATGTTTTTGCTGACAAACAAAGGTAAATACTGGCAAAAAGCGATATTCGGTATATAAAAACAGGAGATGTCACCTTGTATCAAAAGGAGGATGGCCTATGG
>CAVEJA010000239.1:0-10053 GCA_963615745.1 Duodenibacillus sp. | reverse complement strand
GCTGCATCCTGTATACGGATTGCCTCGTCTTGCTGTATCTTTTTAGTACCCCGCATGGTGAGATATGCCAGAGGAGCAGCTATGAACAGAGAGGAAAGCGTACCGAATACGACACCCAGAATCATCGCAAATGAGAAACTGCGGATGCTCTCACCGCCAAAGAACAATATCACTACCAATACAAGCAAGGTGGTACTGGAGGTGTTGATTGTACGGGTCAGCGTTGTGTTCAGGGATTGGTTGAACAACAATTGCTTGTCGCGGTTCGGGTAGAGATGGGTAAACTCACGGACACGGTCGAATACAACCACTTTGTCATTGATGGAGTAACCGATACAGGTCAGAATAGCTCCGATAAAGGTTTGGTCTACTTCCAATGAGAACGGCAGAATGCCCCATAGCAGGGAGTAAGTGCCGATGATGAGACAAGCGTCACACGCCAACGCCACAGTACTACCAATGGAGAACGCCACGTTATGGAAGCGTATAAGAATGTAGATGAAGATGGCGATGAGTGACAAGAGGACACTGATAATCGCACCGTGCGTTACATCCTTGGCAATAGAAGGACCTACCTTCTGAGAACTGATGATTGAGCCTCCGTCACGCTTCTCTGTATTCTTGAAATCCTCCAGAGTGACTTTCTTGCTCAGCAGATTCCCCTGATTAAGTCCGACATAGAGTACTTTCTCTATCTCGGCATCAATGGCGGGATCGTTCTCCTCAATGCGGTAGTTGGTGGTGATACGCACTGTCTTATGGTCGTTTCCAAGAGCGATGACGGATACCGTCGCATCGCCCATGTTTGCTTTAATAAGCTGATATACCGTTTCCGGCTCAACCTCTTGCTCGAATTTCACCACGTAGTTGCGTCCTCCGGTGAAGTCGATACCCGTACTTAATCCCCGGACAGCGAAAGAACCGACAGAGATAAGGATGAGGATGGCGGTGACAACAAATGAAATCTTGTATGAACTCATGAAGCGATAGTGGGTGTCTGTCATGAATTTCCTGGACCATTTTGTCGTAAACGTGATGTGCTGCCACTTGTTCTTCTTGCCTACATAGTGATCATAGAAGAGGCGGGTTACGCAAACTGCTGTGAATACAGAGGCAATCAGACCGATAATCAAGGTCGTTGCAAATCCGCGGATAGGACCTGTTCCGAAGTTGAAGAGGATAATGGCTGTGATAATGGAGGTGACATTGGAGTCGATAATGGCGGAAAGGGCGTGTTTATATCCAAGCGAGATGGATGTGTACAGCGACTTGCCCGCTCTGAGTTCCTCCTTGGATCTCTCGTAGATAAGCACGTTGGCATCCACAGCCATACCCAAGGTAAGTACCATACCAGCGATTCCAGACATGGTAAGTGCCGCCTGGAAGGAGGTGAGAATACCTATTGTGAAGAACAGATTGAGTAACAACGCCAAGTTGGAGACCATTCCCGGAATCTTTCCATAGATAAAGCACATGTAGATCATCAGGAGAACGAATGCCAGGATACAGGAAACGAATCCTTGTGTGATGGACTGCTGTCCTAAAGTAGGACCTACGATGTCTTCCTGTACGATGTGTGTGGGTGCGGGCATCTTACCTGAGTTCAGCACATTCGCCAAGTCCTTGGTGTCTTCTGTGGTGAAATGGCCTGTAATCTCGGAGCGACCGCCTGTGATCTCGTTCATTACGTTAGGCGCACTGTAGACTACGCCGTCCAAAACGATGGCGATGGCGTGGTTGATGTTCTTCTTTGTGAGTTCCGCCCAAGTGTGCGCACCGTCATTGTTCATCTCCATGGAAACGCAGGGCCGTCCGTACTGGTCGAAAGAAGCGGATGCCGTAGTGATGACATCGCCTTCCAGAGGAGCTTTCCCGTTGGAACCGTTGGTCTTGATGGCGTACAATTCATATACTTCCTGGTTTTTGGACATTTCGGAAGGCTTTACTCCCCACTTCAAATCCAAATCCTCGGGAAGAGAATTCTTGGCAATTTCAGAATAGATGAGCTCGTTTACGGAAGCCGTGTCGCGGGCGAGAGCATATCCCACCATGCAACCGCTGCTTTGTGCGGGAACAAGCTGCAACCGGCTGAGCAACGGGTGCTCATTCCTTGCCTTCTCTATCTCTGCGTTTGTGCTGTTTGCTGCAGCTTCCTGACTGGCTTTTCCTGTAAGTTTCGCTTTCAGAGAAGCGGCATCTGCCGCACTGTCGGCAGCAACTGCCTCTTTTTCCTCGGCAACTACGGCTGTGGTGTCTTTGCTGTTTCCTTTTACCAGCTTGCCGTCCAATGATGCAAGATAGGGAACAACGACAGAAGCATCGTAAGTCTCCCAGAACTCAAGATTCGCACTTCCCTGGAGAAGTTTGCGGATACGATCCGGCTCTTTGATTCCCGGGAGTTCAACCATGATGCGTCCCATTTGACCTTCCAAAGTCTGGATGTTCGGCTGAGCCACACCGAAGCGGTCAATACGTGAGCGCAATACATTGTAAGAGTTTTCCACGGCAGCTTTTACCTCGCTGCGGAGAACCTTCTCGATTTCTGCGTCTGTACTGCGGGTTGTCACTTTCCCTTTGAGCTGCTGGGTGGCGAAAACCGTGTTTAATTTATCCTTTCCAGCAAGAGTCTGGAACTTTTTCACGAAGAGGGAAACCAGGTTTTCCTGGCTCTTTTGTGCCTCTACGGTAGCCTCAGCAAGAGCCTTTGTGAAATTGGGGTCTTGTGAGCGGTCTGCCAAACTCTTGAGAACATCGGGTATAGATACCTCGAGAACGACATTCATTCCACCCTTTAGGTCCAAGCCTAAACCGATTTGCATTTCCTGACACTGTTTGAAAGTGTATGCTCCGAACCAAACCTTTTCATTTTTCAGAGAGTCAAGATATTGCTGGGCGGCTTTTTCTTCCATTTTTGCCGCCTTGCCTTCATAATGACGTGTTACAAATGAAAAGGAAAGGTAGTAAACGCACACTACTACAAGTGCGATTGCAAATACTTTAACGAATCCTTTGTTTTGCATTTTAGTTGTATTTATGTTTAATATTTTGCTTCTTCAAAGAGTGCCAAGGCACAATATCGAATGTGCAAATTTAGTAAAATAAATCCAATATATTCTTTGTCCGTGTTATAATTTCGTTTTTTGGCAAAGAAGAATGTGGGTTATCTGTCCAGATAAAGCCAGCTTATGATGGGGTAATGGTCGGAAGATTTGATGCTGCTGTCTACGATACTCTTCTTTATTCCCCAGTGGGAACTACATAAAATATGGTCTATCCTGAAGTACATGCCGGATTGGTGATAGGAAAATCCTGGTCCGATTCCTTTGCGGGTGTAGCTGTCGTTGAGTATGTTGGTGAATTGCCCGTGTACATAGGAAAGGGGACTGTCGTTAAAATCCCCGCATAGGATAATGGGCAGATGTTTCAGCTTGTGTAAATAAGGCATCAGCTTGTCTGCCTGCTGCGCCCGGAGAACGCCAGCCTTGTCTACCTTATGCGCCAGATGGCGTACGTTGGATTTGGTGAATTTGTCTCCGGGTTCTAAGATAATGCTTTTATACATGTCTTTGTCCCCTTCGTTCATGGCGTTGGATACGAAGTGGCTGTTGATAACGACGATGGTATCCCCCTCTTTCTCCAGTCTGTAGATGATAGCTCCGTGCGCACTGTCCGGCCCGCGGACGATACATTTGTCTATAATGGGGAATTGGGAATAGAGACTTAGCCCGTTGGAGCCGAGAAGAGTGATGTCCTGATATTTCCACTCGGAGAAAGCATTCTTTATTCTGTCTTGGAAATAGGTGTTGGTCTCCTGCAGACACAGGATGTCTGCCCGACTGTCTTTAATGTATTCTGTAATGGATTTAAACTCAGAGGGGTCTTCGGATCTGAAATTGCTCACATTGTAACTCATTACCTTGATAGTTCCTTCGGGATTCTTCCCGCAGGAAATGTTTATAGGGCAATAAGTACGAATGGGAACTATACATATAAGGATGCCGGCAAGGCTCTCCAGAAAGAATTTGCGGTTGATGAAAAGCCATAACAGGCTGCATCCGCAATAGGCGGCGAGCAAAGGGCCGAATGTCAGACTGGCTGATACTAATCTGGGGCAGAGAGAAGGGTTGCATAAATGGCTGAACCCGGATACGAAGAGGGCTATAAAGATGCCTGTCTGTATAAGAACAAGGCCGAGGGTAAGGATGTTTGTACCTCCTCTTTTCTTCTTTTTAGTTCTGCCCATATGGAAAAACAGGTGTGGTTATCTTTTGAAAAGTTTCTCCTTTTCCTCCTTGGTAAGGCTGTCGTACCCGGAACGCTTGATTTTATCCAGTATGCGGCGGAGTTCTTCCGGGGAGACGCTCTCCTCCTTTTCTTCGGAGATGGTTTCAGTATAGTATTCCTTTTCCCTTTTTGAGAATTTGGATTTTATCCTCTCAAAAAAGGATTTTTTATGCGGGGAGTATTCTTCCCATGTGGTGAATCCCGAAGAGCGGGCAACTGTCTGTCTGCGATAGAAACGTATGAGGAGGAATCCTGCCAAAGCACCTCCCAAGTGGGCGAAATGCGCCACGTTGTCGCCTGAAGAAGATAGGGCGATAAGGAGTTCGAAGACGATAAGTCCCGTTATCAGATATTTCGCTTTGAGAGGGATGGGAGGAATTAAAAGCATTACTCTCTCGTTGGGGTACAACATTCCGTAGGCGAGAAACACTCCGTAAAGAGAGCCGGAAGCTCCTACTGTTGTCCATAGACCGATATAGGTGCTGGTGGATATGATGCCGTTCCCGGTGTCTACCAAGGTGAAATGGTCGATGCCCTGAATATAATATGAGACTATCTGAACCGCTTCCTGGCAAACTCCTGCCCCGATGCCGCAAAGCAGATAGAAGACAAGGAATCTTCTGCTTCCTAAAGTCATCTCTATAACACGCCCGAACATCCACAGCGAAAACATGTTGAAGGCAATATGGGTGAGGTTGGCGTGCATGAACATATAGGTTACAAGCTGATATGGTCTGAAATTATGGGCGAATATGAAGTGTAGTCCCAGTAAGTCATTCAGGTCAATTCCCCATTTGGAGAAGACCATCATACACATATATAATATGATATTGATGACGAGAAGATTTTTTGTTACGGGTGGTGTCATGAGAAAATAAGTGAATAGTGTTTTCTAAAGTCCTTTTGTTGAGTTGGAGAATGGGATGTTGTCATCCTTTTCTTAATAGTCGGCATACTGAATACTGCGCGATACAGTAGATAGCTGCGGCAGATACCCATCCTCCCAACACATCTATGGCATAATGCGCTCCTATATAGACCGTGGAAATGCACAGAATGCAGTAAAAAGGAAGGAATACCGCAAATAGTCTATGGGACAATTTCCATGCCAAAACAATGATAATGGTGGACAAACCTACGTGGGAGCTGGGGAAAGCGGCGATGGGCTTCTCGCTCTGTTGCGCCATTTCCACCAAAGAAGTGAACAGTCCCCCTTTGGTTCCCCCGTCATGCACAAGCTCGCTGTGGGTCTGAAACCAGTCTCCCGCATTGGGAAATATGCCTGCCTGCACATGGTCCATGCCGATATGCTGGAAATAAAACTGCGGTCCGGCTGATTGCAGGAATAGATAGATGGTGTAATAAGCCATGAAAGAGAACAGTACAACGCAGGCGGTGCGGTCAAACATCTCGCTTTTCCTGAATGCCGCCCAAAGGACTACGGCAAATATCATGATGTAGTAGGAGAAATATCCCATATTGAACAGCTCTTTCCAGAATATCCCTCCAAGAACCTGGCTGAGGATAATGGAGGGCTGGCATCCGAAAATGACCTGATCCGCAGCGGCGAATATGTGGTCTGTGTTCGGCATGAACCGCGCGTAGTAATAGATGTCGGGATACCAGTACGCCAGCAGTGCCACTTGATAGAACACTCTGATGTAATAGGTGGTTCTGCCTGGGCGTATTCTGTACAGCCCCCATGCTCCCGCAGTTCCCAAAATGATGTAAAGACGGTTGATGACAGGGGCGGTTTCTATCTTTCCTATAAAGAAAAGGGCCAACAGCAATGTCAGTCCACAGTATGCAGCCATGATTTTTTCTATGGCAATCAGCCCTTTTATGGGACGGTGTTCTAAATCCAGTTGTTTTCCTGATACCATTTGATTGTTTCTTTTACGCCTTTTTGTAAATCATATTGTGGCTTGTAGCCCAAGGCTTCCATGGATGATATGTCGCAACGCCAGTTCCGTTGCTTGAGAATGTTGTACTTGTCGTTGTTCAATGCGGTGGCTTTCCCTGTAATAAGGGAAGCGAGCGAGCCCAACCGGCAGATGGCTTTCAAAAGCCAGAGCGGTGCTTTTATACGGACAACCCTTTTGATGCCCAGTTCCTGTTGGACAAGAATGCTGAATTCGGTACTGTTGTAGGATTTCCCGTCGCTGACAAGGTAGTTGCGCCCTTTCTCACCTTTAAGCATGGCGAGAAAAATGGCTTCGACAAGGTCTTTTACATAGACAAAAGTGATTCTTTGCGGCTTGAATCCCACGGAGAAGTCCGTGTGGTTCTTTATGCTTTTCACCAGCATGAAGTAATCCTTTTCCTTAGGGCCGTATACTCCGGTAGGTTGTACGATGACATAGTCAATGTCTTTCCGCAATTTGAGGTAATCCTCGGCAGCTTTTTTGCTTCGGGCGTAGGCGGTATTGGGGCAGGCGGTGTCGCTTTCCTGAATGGGGGCGTAGATTTCGTCCTTGTATGCGGGGTCGGGATGCTGCCGGATGGCACCGAATACACTGAGGGAACTCAGAAAGACGAAACGCTCAGGCAGCAAGTTACACTCCGAAAGACTTTCGACAAGGATGCGTGTTCCTTCGAAATTGGTGTGGAAAAAGGATTCTTCGTTCTTTCCTTTGGTTGCTCCTGCGGCATGGATAACGAAGTCCCACTTATGGGAATTTTCTTGAATATGTTTGTTTAACTGGCTTTTCAAGACAGGCTTGTCCTGAAGATTCAGTTCAATGAAATGTATTCGTTCATCCTGAAGATAGGCTTTGCTGCTGCTCGCACGGACTCCGGCCCAGACTTCATAGCCTGATTCTATGGCTTTACTGACGATGAAACTGCCGATAAAACCGCTTGCGCCGGTGATTAAGATCTTCTTAGGCATTTTGTTCCGTGAGTTCTATGTGTGCGGATACGACCTTGTCTGCCATAAAATGACAGGCGGAACGATCGAATACCTCGTTGTTCTCGGTGGTAAGATAGGTGCAATTTCCTTGCCGGGTGCACTTTTCCTCTATCTCTGCGTGGCGGTGCAGATAATCGGCAAGGCTTCCGGCAACGTATTCTCCCTGCGGAACAAGCCGTATATGCGCAGGAGTGAGCCTTCGAATAACGGGTAATAGCAATGGATAGTGGGTGCAGCCTAATATAATTGTGTCGATTTTATCGTCGGTTTCCAACAACTGTTTGATTTTGGCTTGGACGAAATAGTCTGTTCCCGCATTATCCAATTCCAGATTCTCCACCAACGGAACCCATAACGGGCAAGCCACTCCTGTAACATGGATGTCTGGATATAGTTTGGCGATCTCCATTTGGTATGATTGGGAGAGAATAGTCCCCGCAGTAGCCAGAATACCGACATGGCGGGTCTTCGTGATGTTTGCGATACTCTCGGCAGTGGGACGGATGACGCCCAATACCCTTCTGGAACTGTCCATCCGGGGCAAGTCGTTTTGCTGGATGGTTCTCAGTGCTTTTGCGGAAGCGGTGTTGCAGGCGAGGATAACCAGATGGCATCCCTTTTGGAAAAGGAAGGACACCGCCTCTTTCGTGTATTGGTAAATGATTTCGAAAGAGCGTGTGCCGTAAGGCGCGCGGGCGTTATCTCCCAGATACAGATAATCGTATCGGGGGAGTTGTCGGCGCAGTTCTTTCAGTATGGTCAGCCCTCCGTAGCCGGAGTCGAAAACCCCGATAGGGCCGGGGGACGGGGAGAGCCGGGTCTTTTCCATGGACGAAAGGTAAAAAACGTTAGTGCTGGTTCTGGTTTTCGGGTGTGGCAGAGGCTTCGCTTGCAGGAGTTTCGCCTTCCGGCTTGATGGCTTCAGCCGAATTCTTTACCCCCTGAGCCACGTTGATAGGGATTATCTTCCCGGAAAGCCGTGCCAAAACCACTTGCGTGATATCCAAACCGGATGCCGGATGGATGAAAGGGTAGTTGTGGTTATCGGTATTTCCGATAAAGAGCAGTCCGTTTTCTTTGCCTATCAAATAAAGGACGCTGTCTAATTTCTGTTGGAGAGGCTTCATCAATTCATCCTCTGCCTTTGACAGAAGTTTCTGGGCGTCGCTTCGGAAGCTGATGCCTTGCTCCATGGCTACCTGGAGTTCCTTCTGGC
This sequence comes from Duodenibacillus sp., assembly GCA_963615745.1. Taxonomy (GTDB): domain Bacteria; phylum Bacteroidota; class Bacteroidia; order Bacteroidales; family Bacteroidaceae; genus UBA6382. The sequence goes on along the minus strand of CAVEJA010000239.1, from coordinate 1,642 downwards.
GTTTCAGCATGATTTGCTCCGGGAAGCCTTTTTGTCCCTGCAGGTAGTCTGCGAACATCCTTTTGAACTTCTCCTCGTTGTATTGCGCCTCTTCCTCGTACTTCTTTTTAAGGTCTTGGATGGCGGTCTGGGCCTTGGAGTATTCGGGCATGGAGTAAAGCACATCCCTATAACTTAGGAATCCGAATTGGTATTGTTGCGCCTTGGCGGGCTGTATGGCAGCGCATGCGATGAGCAGGAGCAGCGTTGCAAAAGGTGAAATGTTGAACAGTTTTCTCATAAGTGTTATATGACTATTGGTATGATGAATATGCAAAGGTAAATGTTCTTGAGGAAAAATCCAAGTTTTCAATGACAAGAAAAGGTATGTGCGGATTATTGTAGCAGGTATTTGTTTAGGAAGGCAATCATCTGGCTGCACATAAGTTGGGTCTCTTCCGTTGAAATGGTCGGAAAGCAGTGATCCTCTCCTTTCAATGTATGTACCTCAATATATTTTCCCGCTTTCTTCATTTTCTTTTTTAGCAGCGTGGTATGCGGGAACGGCACGGTCTTGTCCTTGTCTCCGTGGAAAACAATGGTCGGCACGGCAGAGGAAACGTAGGTGTATGGGGAGTAGAGAAGGCATTGCTTGTGCCTTTGGTTGGGATGATTTGCATTCTTTCCTGTGAACGACCAGAGTAGTGCGTCACGCATTTTCAGAGTTTTCTTAGGGAAAAAAGGAGAGATGATTCCCAAAACGGGGCGTGGAAGACCGGCTTTTAGTATTTTTCCAAGATGGGTGGGGCCGTAGATGTCTATTACGCATTTGACCTCGGAACTCCATTGTGCCAGTCGCGCATCCCCTGCCGCCATACTGTCCGGGGCGTAAGCGGTCATCAGTGCCAGATGTCCGCCAGCGGATGTTCCCATGACAGCGATGCGGTTGGGGTCGAATCGGTATTGTGATGCAAAGCGTTTGACCCATTTGACGGCATCTTTGCAGTCCGCCAAGGGGGACGGATAGGTGACAGTCTGGCTGTTGTTCACAAGCCGGTAGTTGATGCTGACAACGGAATAGCCGGCTTCGAGCAGTTTTTTCAGACATTCGCTTTGGAATCCTTGGGTAATCTCTTTCTTGTCTCCCGCTATCCACGAGCCTCCATGAATGAAGATGACAACGGGGGAGGGCTTTGCCTCAAGGCTGCTGTCGGGTAGATAGATGTCCAATGCCAGCGTTCCTTGCGGTGTGGCTTTGTATTCAATGTTCTGAACGGCTTTTCCACGGACGGGAAGGAGGGCTCGGATATCAACATCTTTCCCATGAGCGGAGACGATCAGAAGAGAAAGAATATGAAATAGTAGGATTCTTCGGAAGCGCATAGCCAGATTGGGTTTGGAGGTTGCGGGTTCAAAAGTACGATAAAAAAGCGAGAAACTTGTTATTCCGCGTTTTTGAAACTGCAAAACGGTGTTTTTTCTACTCGTCAAAGTTTGACGAGTAGGTTCCGATGGTGTGGAAGAACCCCCAATCAGCGTCGTTTGATAATATTGTTCCTCGATTGTAAAATAATAAATAAAAAAGTGGCAGTTTTTTTTTTCTTTGTAACTTTGTTTTCAAATACATAGAAGAATGCGGTTATTGCTCAGATATATCATATAC
>CAVEJA010000238.1:909-2931 GCA_963615745.1 Duodenibacillus sp. | reverse complement strand
GTTCTGTTGTCCTGTACCTTTCCGAAAGCAAACGGGTAGGTGTCCTCCGTCTCGGCACACTTGAACTCCAGATGGGAGGGCAGCCATTCCCGGGCATGAAGGATGAGCTTTTCATAATCAGGACGCGGCATGGCGATGTCTATGTCGTCGTCCCAGGGAATGAAACCACCGTGTCTCACCGCTCCCAACATTGTTCCGTATGCCAGATAATAGGTAAGTCCATGCTCCTCGCACACTTTGTCAATATCCACAAGGATGTTCAGCAGATGTTGTTGGAGTTCTTTGATATTGTAATTGTCCATATTCTTTACTTGTTCTGCGGTGTGGAATCTTGGAGGATGCCTTTCTGCCGGTGTCTCATGGAATAAGCCAAGGTGTTGCCCTTGAGAAATACAGGCAGAATGTACCATTTCGCAGGTTTGAAGCAGAGCTTCAGCAGACAGATGGCTCTGAAGATACTTGACAGGAATATTCCGTGGAACTTCTCGTAAACGTATATTTTGGATATGTGAAGTTCCTGGTATGCGGCTTTCTTTCCGCTGCTTGTACTGGCTTCGTGCAAATGCAGGTAGCCGAATTGCGGAAAGACCATGTTCTTGAATCCCATTGACAGGATTCGTTTTCCCATGTCGTACTCCTCGTAGTAAAGGAAGATGTTGGGGTCGAATCCTCCTGCCTCCCAAAACAACTTGCGGGGGAATATCATGAAACTCCCGGAAATTTGTGGAACGGAAAAAGGTGCTGTTTGGGAGAAATCCTTTCTTCTGGGGAATTTGTGTGGGAGATATTTCTCAAAAATGCCATCTCCGAAAAGTTCGTGCCGTATTCCGATGTTGTGTTTGAACGAGGGAACTGGGGAGGAAAGAGCTTTATATTGTTGCGGACACGCGCTTCCTATTTGTGGGTGCTCGTCCAGATACTGGCAGATGGGGGACACGCAGTCCTGATACATCTCCACATCGCTGTTCACAAAACACAGATAGTCTCCCTTTGCCTGTTGCGCGCCGAGATTGTTGCCCAGACCGAACCCTGTGTTGATGGTGTTTCGAAGGATGGTCACTTCCTGCGGACAAAGTTCCTTGAGGCGTTGGAAGAGTTCTTTCTTGCTGCAATTATCCACGACAATAATCTCCGGGTTGATATTCCCCACGTGTTCCTGTATGGATTTGACACATTTACAGGTGAGTTCCGGCGTGTTGTAGTTGATAATGATGAAAGAAACTGTCATGTTCCCGAATACTTGATTTCACGGATTCTCCGTGTTATATTATGATAATATGTACGCTTCGTTTCGTAGCCGTGGAGGGGTGGATGCAGGAAGAGCCAGGCCGATAGCGTTGTTGCTTGTCAAACAAATACAGAAAAAACTGTATAAGGGAAGGTCTCTCCGTCCTTGTCTGCCCTGAGAACAAAGGCAGCTCCCAATGAATGTTCTTCCATTGGGAGCTGAAAGGGGATTCTGTTTATAAGATAGCGTCCAGTTTCTCTTCAAGAACGTTGGAGGGAACTGCTCCTATGCTCTTGTCTTTGATTTCCTCTCCGCACAGGAAGAAAATCGCAGGGATGTTTCTGACACTGAATTTTCTGACGAGTTCCTCGTTGTTATCCACGTTGCATTTCCCGATAATCGCTTTTCCCTCGTACTTTTCCGCCATTTTTTCTATGGCAGGCCCTAATTGGCGGCATGGCCCGCACCATTCCGCATAGAAGTCAATCAGCATGGGTTTGTTCTGGGATGCGTATTCTGCAAAGTTCAGGTCGGTAAATTCTATTTCCATTGTTTCTCTTTTTTAGATGTTAGTAATTAAGATGAGATTTATCTGTTCTTGATTTTCTTTCAGTGGAAGGGGGATGGAGAAATCCTTATTTGCCCAGTTTGGACAAGGCTTCCAGCAGTTTGTTGTTGTCTTTCTCGTCATGAATTGCAATACGGACGAAGTTCCTCCTCTCTAATCCGTGCTTGTTCTTGCAGTCCTTGATGAGGATATTGTATTGTTCCAGAAGCTGACGAGCAAGCTCGGC
>CAVEJA010000238.1:0-899 GCA_963615745.1 Duodenibacillus sp. | reverse complement strand
AAGCTCGGCAGGAGTGAAAGGGTCTCTTACCTCGCAAAGGAAGTAGTTGGCTTGGGATGGAAATACCTTCAAATAGGTGATTTTCCGTAATTCTGTCAGAAGCCGGGCGCGCTCATGCTGGAATTTCTCACAAGCATCCTTGTACAGATACTCGTATTTGTTGAAAATCTGCATGTAGAATTCCGCAAACGAGTTGATATTCCAGATGGCTACATCCTGGCGGATATGCCGGATGGTTTCCTCATCGCTCGTGGCAAGAATACCCAGACGAAGCCCTGGAACTCCGTAAGACTTGCTGATGCTTTTCAAAACAATCATATTGGGGTGGCTCTCCAGGGTGTTGTTGCGCAGGAGACTGTTGTTCTCATATCCTGTACTGAAGTCTACGAAACTCTCATCCACGATGAGCCTTATCTGTTGCCCCTCGCACCATTTGTCAAGCTTCAGTATATCCTCAATACTTATCATTTGACCGGACGGATTGTCAGGATTGATCAGCAGGAGGGCTGAGAGCTGTTTGTCCGCATAATGGGATTCCAAATCCTGGATGCTGTAACTGAAGTCCTCGTTAGCGGGGAAGAAAGGAACAATTCTTTCTTTGGCGATTCTGTTGGGGTATTCCTCGAATGTGGGGTACACTACACCGATTTTCCCCGTGATGCTCCCCATCAGGCTTTTGATGAGTTCGGCTGCGCCGTTTCCCACAACGACATATCTGTCCTTGATGTTGAAGTATTTTCCTGCCAGCAGACTGTTCACTCTCATGCCCGACGGATAGTCTCGGAGAAGCACATCGAAATTGGCTTTCATCTCTTCGATCATACGTTTCGGTGGGAAATACGGATTTACGAGCAGACTGAAATCCAATGTCCCGGGGAATCTCCAGTAACCTCCGAAGC
>CAVEJA010000237.1:0-2243 GCA_963615745.1 Duodenibacillus sp. | reverse complement strand
ATCAAAAGTTCTGGATGGGAAGACCTCCAGCATCTTGTCCATAGAGCAGCCTGTCAGCATCGCAGGAGTAACGCCCACTATCTTCGGATTGGCTTTTGCCAGATCTACCAACGTCTCTCCGAAAACTTCTTGGAATTTAGGCGGTGTCTTCCCGCATAAGCCTTTTATACGTTCTCCTGATTCCGGGTTAAACTTGCCTGGGGCATGCCATATTGTGGCGTGTTGCTCCGCTGTCTTGTAGCCTTTGCCTTTGACAGTGTGTATATGCAGAAGGCGTGGCCCGGACATGTCCTTTATGTCCTTGATGGTTCGCACCAGCTCCTGCACGTTGTTGCCATCAACAGGACCGAAATACCGTATGTTCAATCCCTCGAATATGTTTTGCTGGTTGTTGAGAATGGATTTGACAGAATTGTTGAACCGGATGATTTTTTTCCTGCCGCTTTCTGTCAAAAGTCCCCATTTCTTCAGTTTGTTTGCCGCCCTGAATCGGATTTTATTATAGAAATTGCTGGTATGCAGATGGCGTAGATATTGTTTCAGTCCTCCCACACTGTTGCTGATACTCATGTTGTTGTCATTAAGAATAATGAGTAAGTTGTTGGGAGAGGAGGAAACATTGTTCAATCCCTCGAATGCAAGTCCTCCGCTCATTGCGCCATCTCCGATGACAGCGACCACATTTTTCTTTTCTTCGTTCTGAGTTGCTGCCACCGCCAGCCCAAGTGCTATGGATATGGAATTGGAAGCGTGTCCGCAAGTGTTCACATCGTAGATGCTTTCTTGGGGAGAGGGAAAGGGCCTGAGCCCGTGAAATTCCCGGTTATGCTTGAAAGCCTCTTTCCTTCCTGTCAGAATCTTATGTGCGTATGCCTGATGTCCCACATCCCAGACGATGCGGTCTTCCGGCGTATTGAACACATAATGAAGAGCGACAGCCAATTCCACCGCTCCCAAACTGGAAGCAAGGTGTCCCGGATTGTGGGAACACACCTCTATAATCTCGTTTCTGATTTCTTGGCAGACTTGAGGAAGTTCCTCTATTGGAAACTTCCTCAAATCTTTCGGGTCATTTATTTTGTCTAATAGCGGATAAGCGTTTTTTGTTTTGTCCATCTTCACAATTAGGTTCTGCAAAAATAGCACTTATTCATGGGAAATCGTTAATTTTGCTGAAATTATTTTGGGCTGGAAAAAAGTGAGATTCAATACTCCCATAGGCATAGAAAAATCTGTCTTCCGAATTGAGGAAAGCTCGTCTCTGATGATGCTCGGGTCATGCTTCGCAGAAAATATCGGGAAACGTTTTCAGACGAACAAATTTCACATGATAACGAACCCTTTTGGGGTGCTTTATAATCCCGCAAGCATATTCCAGTGCCTGCATTTCCTTATTCAAGGAGAGTTTCCTTACGAAGAAGCTTTGTTCGAACACGATTCTCTCTGGAGCAGTTGGTATCATTCCTCCGCGTTTTCTGCGGTTTCACGCAGTCAGTGTGTTGATCACATTGACAGGGATTTCCGGGTTTCCAGCAAGACAATACCCCATTTGCAGGTACTGTTCATCACTCTGGGAACGAATCATTGTTATGTTCTGAAAGACAAAGGCATGGTTGTGTCCAACTGCCACAAGTGTCCGTCAGCATTATTTGAGGAACGGATTCTGGATGTGCCGCAAATCACGGAACAGGGTCGGGAGGTTCTGGAGGAATTGTTTGGGATAAATCCGAATGTGCGAATCGTCTTTACAATAAGTCCTTTCCGCTATCAGAAGTATGGATTTCATGGAAACCAGTTGGCGAAAGCCGCTTTAATGCTCTCTGTCCATCATCTGCAGGAGATGTTTCCTGCCCATGTAAGCTACTTCCCGGCTTATGAGATAGTACACGACGAGCTGAGGGATTATCGCTACTATGCGGAAGACATGCTTCATGTATCCTCTTTTACAGAGGAATATATATGGGAAAAGGTATGCGGTACATTCCTTTCCGATACGGCATTGACCATGATAGACAGATGGAGATCCATTTCGGAAAAGATGTGTCACCGTCCCTTGAACACGGAAAGTCCGCAATATCGTATGTTTTTGGAGGGACTTCTCTCCGAAATCAGAACCTTTCAGAAACTATATCCTCATAACAGCGTAGAGGAAGAGCTCGATTTGATACAAAGTAGAACCAACAAACTTGACACGAAATAAGTTATGTTATATTCAATTGATGAAATTACGGTCTTGATAGGCG
>CAVEJA010000236.1:0-3224 GCA_963615745.1 Duodenibacillus sp. | reverse complement strand
GCGGAGGAGTTTCGGAAGAATACGAATACTGCTGGGACAACCAGCATATCAACTACCTCTCCGCCGTGGCGGATGTCCTCCCTGGAGAACACATCTTCCCTGATCTCACCATTGAGAAAGAGGCGGAGAAATGGATCAGGAGCAATCCGCCATCCTTCTGCAACACAAAAGACAAAGCCATTCTGGGACAAGTGCTAAACGATTACGACCTTGAAACTCCCGATTTCTACCGCTGGCGACAGGAATACAGCCAAACGGAACTTCGCAGTCTCATAGAGGAACATACCTCCAAGGACTTTGGAGAAATCCTGGATCTCCAACCGCTGCTGCGGGGAAAGAGCGGACGCATCTACAAAATGCGGATTGTGGGAAAGAAAAGGTCACTCGTCATCGGGAAAGAGCTGGAAATACGCCGTGTTCTCTCCACATCCCACCTATACAGTTCCGCATTCATCTTGGAAAAGAGCGACATAACAGATGGTGTCCCACAGCATTTCACCCTGCTTGGAGCAGGATGGGGACACGGTGTGGGCATGTGCCAGATAGGAGCGGCGGTAATGGGAGCCAAAGGGTACACATACAAAAACATTCTGCTCCACTATTACCAAGGCGCATCCATTGAGAAAATATACTAAAACAAGTCATACATCATGAAGATACTACAAGAAAGAAATCCGTGGTTATGGGTACCCTCGCTCTATTTCGCCGAGGGTGTCCCTTATTTTATTGTAAACAACATCTCCGTTATGATGTTTACCAAGATGGGAGTTCCTAACGGACAGATGGCATTCTTTACCACCCTCCTTTATTTCCCTTGGTTTCTCAAGGGCATTTGGAGCCCGTTGGTGGATGTCGTGAAGACCAAACGCTGGTGGATTGTCTGTATGCAGACACTTCTAACTGCCACAATGATTCTCCTCACGCTTACATTGCCTTTCCCCGACCCTGCGACTATCGCAAGCGGTCAGACCCCGATAAGCATCTTCTGGTTCACACTTGTTCTCTTTATTATCGCCGCTTTCGCATCCGCCACCCACGATATTGCCGCGGACGGGTTCTATATGCTGGCCCACAGTCCTAAAAGCCAGGCGGCGTTTGTCGGAATCAGAAGTACTTTCTACCGGGTTTCCTCCGTGTTCGGACAGGGAGTTCTGGTCTATATCGCCGGATATGTCGAGAAACAGTCCGGGGATATTCCCCACTCCTGGCAGATCACATTGGCTGTCGCAGCCGCGGTTTTCTTCATTGTCACCCTGTATCACATATTCTTCCTGCCCAAACCGGCAGCCGACTATGACAGGAACAGTGCGGAAAACGGAGGAAACAAGATGAGAGAATTCTTGAGTTCTTTCTCCACATTCTTCACGAAACCGGGGGTAGGACTGGCTATCGCATTCATGCTCCTTTACCGACTGCCGGAGGGATTCCTCATCAAGATGTGCCAGCCTTTCCTTGTCGCATCCACAGACAAGGGAGGATTGGGATTGGATACGGATTCCGTCGGCATCGTTTACGGAACCGTGGGAGTTATCATGCTTCTGGCAGGCGGGATTTTGGGAGGTAAATTCGCCTCAAAGGTAGGGTTGAAGAAGTCCCTTTGGATCATGGCGGCATGTATGACCCTCCCGTGCCTTACTTTCTGCTACCTTGCCATCTACCAGCCCGCCAATATCTATTATATCGGAACAGCCATTGCCATAGAGCAGTTCGGCTACGGGTTCGGTTTTACAGCCTATATGCTGTATATGATGTACTTTTCCGAAGGCGAGTTCAAGACATCCCATTATGCCATCTGCACGGCATTCATGGCACTCAGCATGATGTTGCCCGGGTTTGTCGCAGGGTATATACAAGAGGCACTCGGATATGTCAATTTCTTCTGGATGGTTATGGTCTGCTGTCTGGCGACATTGGCTGTAACGTGGCTGGCTGACAGGAAAGTGGATTCCGACTACGGAAAGAAATAACCAGCCGTCCCACATCTTCCCATACCCAGGATGAACAGTTCCCGACGCACATTATGGACATGGATACCTTCATTGTACTTCACTGGAGGTATCCCTTTCGTCATGATTACAACCGTCGCCACTGTTTTCTTCAAGCGTATGGGGATGGACAATGCGGAAATCGCCTTTTACACAGGAGGGCTTTTATTCCCCTGGGCGGTTCGTCCCCTTTGGGAAAGCCTCATTCTCAAATACCCGTATCATCGGAAATGGCTTTTATTCTCGCAGTTCACCATTGCGGCAAGCCTTGCCTGCATAGCCCTCTCCCTCAAAACCCGCTATACTTTCGCATGGGTTTTGTTCTTCTTTCTTGTGACCGCTGTGTGTAATGCCATACACGACACTACGGGAAAATCCATTTATGAGGACATCTCCAAGGAAGACCAGACTTCATTTATAGGGGTTCGGAGCAAATTTTACAGCATATCCCTGATTGTCGGACAGGGAATCATCCTTATGGCAGCGGGTGTATTGGAAACCTTTTACAGAGACATACCCAAGGCGTGGGCGATGATTTTCACGCTTGCATCCGTACTTTTTCTCGCTCTTTTCCTTTATCATCTGTACTCCTTACCCGACATCCCGTTGCCTGGAAGCAGGAAAAACATACACATTAAAGAAAGAGAAGAGCGGATGCCGCTGTCCTTCAACAGAGGTTTTGTCTTTGTTCTGCTGTTTCTGCTGTTTTTCAACTTGCCGAAAGCACTCCTTTCCAAAGTCAGTTTGTTCTTTTTCATTGACCCCGCCGCGCAGAACGGACTTGCCCTCAGTCTTCCTCAGATAGGCTTCGGGCAAGGAACAATCGGTACTATCGGCATGGTCATCGGCGGCATCCTGGGAAAGAACGCCCTCCTGTCAGGAGGATTGGGGAAATGGAAATGGCTCATGTGCCTGAGTTTCTCTATCCCCAACATACTCTTTCTGTACCTTGGCGAAAGTCTTCCCTCGCATTTCGGACTGATTTGCAGCATCATATTTATAGAACAGATGGGATACGGGTTCGGCATCGCAGCCTACTTCTTCTATATCACACAGTACCTGCAACACCACAAAAGCAGATCCATACAGAACGTTCTCTATTCCGGGATGGCTTTCAGCCTGATGATTCCCGGTATGATCTCCGGGTGGCTGCAAACCTATATGGGCTATACCCCATTCTTCGTGCTCACCCTGATATGTACCCTGCCCACCATCCTGCTCACCTTTTTTTTTTTTTTT
>CAVEJA010000235.1:1598-2235 GCA_963615745.1 Duodenibacillus sp. | reverse complement strand
GCACTACGCTCATGAAGAACCGCCGTCACATTGGCGCCCATCCCGGCAATCAGCTTGGAAACAAGGAGCAACTGTCCCGGTTTGTCCGCCACCCGCATAGCGAGAGTACACTTCCGACCGCTCTTCTCCAAGCCGCGATTGATGATGCGACTAAGGAAATTCACATCTATATTACCGCCACTGACGATGCAAACCACCTTTTTCCCTTGCAAAGGCACTTTGTTGAACATCACCGCAGCTATGCTCACAGCTCCCGCTCCCTCGGCAATCATCCTGTGCTTCTCCATCAAGCGAAGGATTGCGGCACATATCTCATCCTCACTGACCGTAACAATACCATCCAAATACTGTTTGCAATAGGCAAACGTGTGTTCCCCGGGCTGTTTTACCGCTATTCCGTCAGCAATAGTGCTTACTGAATCAAGCGTCAATATGCGATTGGCATGAATACTCTCATACATACTGGGAGCTCCCTCCGCCTGAATACCATATACCTTTACCCTCGGATTCAGTTTCTTGACAGCGTAAGCCACACCGCTGATCAGCCCTCCACCACCGACAGGACACAGGACGACATCCACATCCGGCATGGATTCCATAATCTCCAAGCCGATAGTCCCCTGTCCGGCTATCACCA
>CAVEJA010000235.1:0-1539 GCA_963615745.1 Duodenibacillus sp. | reverse complement strand
ACATATCTCCGCGCCATAGGAGCGGGTAGCCTCCACCTTGGAAATCGGCGCACCCTCTGGAAGACATATCACACTGCGTATTCCATACTTCGCAGCCGCCAAAGCCACTCCTTGCGCATGGTTTCCGGCGGAACAGGCAATGACCCCTTTGGAACGCTCTTCCTCGCTCAACTGGGAGATCATGTACGAAGCCCCCCGCACTTTGAACGAGCCTGTTACTTGTAAGTTCTCTGGTTTGATATACACTTCCGCCGTATCATTAAACGAAGGCGCAAGTATCAGGGATGTCTCACGGATGACTGACTTCAACTCATGGGAAGCCCTGTATATATGTTCAAGCGACAATTTCTCTTCCATAAGCCTATTTGGAACAGATCGTCTCTATCTCCACCAGCACATTTTTAGGCAAAGTCTTTACTGCCACTGCCGAACGGGCGGGAAAAGCCCCGTCAAACTTTGTCGCATACACTTCATTCATCGCTGCGAAGTCTTTCATGTCCGCCAGGAAAACAGTCGTTTTCAGGACATTTCCAAAGCCATATCCAGCTTCTTCCAGCAAAGCCTTGATGTTCTTGAACACCTGTTCCGTCTGTTCCTTTATCCCTCCGTCCACAATGTCGCCCGTCTCCGGATTGATGGGAATCTGACCCGAAGTGAACAAAAAGCCGTTCTTTTCAACAGCCTGGCTGTAAGGACCGATGGCGGCAGGGGCAGCCGCAGTACTAATTACCTTTTTCATATTGTCTCTTTTCTGTTTTTCTATGATGCAAAAGTAAATATTCATCCTTTAAACAACCAAAGGGAAAGCGACAAATCAGCCATTTCGCCACGACCTTTTCCTCCTTAGAAAACAATTTGGCATCGCTGTTACCCGCCATCCGCTCCCTCCTTTTCAGAAATATACTGTAATTTTGCACTTCGGATATGGGACTTTTCATCTTAGCCGACAACCAGGATCTCACACGCACAGGGCTGAAAAACCTTTGCGAAACGACAGGAGACAACACCATCGTTTCCGCTGCGGACAAAAAGGAGTTGCTCCCCTTGCTCCAGCAAAACGAGGAAGCCATTGTTCTCCTTGACTATACCCTGTTCGATTTCACGAGCATTGACGAGCTGATTATCCTGCACCAGCGTTTCCCGGAAGTACATTGGATATTGGTAAGCGACGAATTGAGCAGCGAGTTCGCCCGCCGCATCGCTTTGGAAAGCTACTGTTTCAGCATCATTACCAAGAATTGCGACCTGGACGACATCAGCAAAGCCATCCGGCTCGCCCTCCGGCATGAGCGTTTCATCTGCCGCCAGATTACCGAACAGATACTTTCCGTAACCAACAGCCACGGACACAAGGAAAGAAATCCCATAACCCCTACCGAACTGGATGTCCTGCGGGAGATTTCCCTTGGAAAAACCACAAAGGAAATAGCCTCTGAACGCAACTCAAGCTTCCATACCATCAACACGCACCGTAAAAACATCTTTCGAAAATTGGATGTGAACACGGCTTACGAGGCTATCCGATACGCCATGCGGGCG
>CAVEJA010000234.1:6004-7414 GCA_963615745.1 Duodenibacillus sp. | reverse complement strand
TCGTGGGTGACAAAGGCATTCTTCTGACCGCTGTTGGTAATGACGCTGATGCCGAAACACTCCATTCCGCAATGACGGGCTACGATAATCTCGGGTACGGTACTCATTCCTACGGCATCCGCTCCCAGCAGTCTGTACATACGGTATTCCGCCGGGGTCTCATAAGTGGGTCCTGAATCCGCCAGATAGATGCCCTCACGAAGTGGGATTCCGTTCTTTCCTGCAATTTCTTTTGCCAGAGAAATCAGACGGGGAGAGTATGCGTTGCTCATTTCGGGAAAGCGTGGTCCGGGTGCGATGTTCTTTCCTCGCAAAGGATGGTCCGGAATAAGGTTGATATGGTCTGTTATCACCATGAGATCCCCGATGTGAAATCCAGGATTGGTTCCTCCGGCGGCGTTGCTGACGAGCAGTTTCCCAACACCTACCGCATGGAAAACACGGATAGGGAAAGTGGCTTCCCTCGTGGAGTACCCCTCATAATAGTGGAACCGGCCGTTCATGGCGAGGATGTCCTTGCCACCCCAGTGTCCGATAATGAGTGTTCCCGCATGTCCCTCGACTGTGGATACGGGAAAATTGGGGATGTCCTTGTAGGGAATCTCCGCCAGAATATCTATCTCGTTCACCAGATTGCCCAGACCGCTTCCAAGGATAATGGCGGTTTGGGGGTGGCTGTCGTGCAGTTGTTTTTTAAGCCAAAGGGCTGTTTCCTGAATGTCCTGTTCTGACATAATTGGTAATGATGGTGTTAAACTCCTCTTCCTGTCCGTTGAGGAATGCTATTTTGATGGGAAGCGTGTAGAGATGCCGCTGTACGCTCTCGCTAAGTCCCTGGCAGAGACGAAGCCGCGAGGCATCCTTTTCCGTGGTGACGAGAATAGCGTCCCCTGATTCGGAGAGATGGTGGAATATTTTGTTGATGTGTTTGACATCGATGGCGGAGAAATTATGATGGTCGGGGTAACAGATGGATGTGATGTCCGCCCCCGTCTTTTTCAAACGGTTGAGAATAGGTTGCGGATTGGCGATGCCTGTGAGGAGAAATACCTTGGTGTTTTTGGTGATGGTGGAAAATTCCCTTTTCACATCGCTCCATGCTCCTACCAAATCTCCGTATTCGAGTGTGCTGAAGAAGAGTTTCTGCCAGGGAGCAAGTCGCAGACTTGTTCTTATAGCGGACATTTCCTGGGCTGGCAGTGCCTCCGGGCATTTCGATACAATGACTATATCCGCCCGCTTGCGGCTGTGGAAGCTGTCGCGCAGCCGTCCCGTAGGAAGGAAACAGTCCTTGCTGATCAGATGATGGTAATCGGTAAGGAGGATATTCAGCCCTGCCTTGATATGGCGGTGCTGGTAGGCATCATCCAGAAGTATGATTTCGGGGGCGGCAGTGTCCTCCTGCTGCAG
>CAVEJA010000234.1:2413-5994 GCA_963615745.1 Duodenibacillus sp. | reverse complement strand
TCCCGAACTCCTTTGACCCGTTGCGCGCATACGGCAACGGTAATGTCGGGGAATTTCTTTTTGATCTGGTACGGCTCGTCGCCGATGTCATGAGCGGTACTTTCCGCATGCGCTATCTGAAATCCCTTTTTCTTCCTTTTGTACCCCCGGCTGAGGACGGCTACCCTATGGTGCTTGAGGAGAAGGTGGACGAGATACTCGGTATGGGGTGTCTTTCCTGTGCCTCCGATGGTAATATTCCCGATACAGATGATGGGAACGTCGAAGCCGACGGATTTGAAAATGCCTCTGTCAAAAAGAAAATTCCGTATACTTACTCCTATTCCATAGAGTATGGAAAAAGGGAATAACAGCCACAGAACTTTCTTTTTGAGGGACATGGAAGTGGGTTTTTATCTGATGTTGGGGTCAAATGGAATGCGTGCCTGAACAGGGTCGCTGTTTTTCAGACTTCTGATGAGCATGAACGGTTTGTAGAACTCGCCTAAAGTCTCCCTGACCTTGCTCTCGTAATAGCTGCTCTTCTCCTTGTTGAGGAAGCTGAGATACCAGGGAGTCGCTTCCGGATATTCGGCACTTTCATAATCTTTTTCCACACCGGCTTTCTTGGCAGCGTAGGCAATAGCCTGGTCAAGCGTACCCAACTGGTCCACAAGACCGATTTTGAGAGCCTGCTCGCCAGTCCATACCCGTCCCTGGCCGATAGCGTCAATCTGTGCCGGGGTTTTCTTGCGCCCTGTTGCCACACGCTTGAGGAACAAAGCGTAGCCGTCCTCGATGTATTTCTGGATTAACTGGCTTTCTTCTTTGTTGAAAGGCCTCCCCATAGAGCCGAAATCGGAAAGTTTGTTGGTTTTCACATTGTCGAATTTCACACCGAGTTTCTCGGTCAGCAACGTGCTGTAATCGGGGAACATTCCGAAGATGCCGATACTTCCCGTAATTGTGGTGGGCTCGGCAAAGATATATTGGCTGGCACTGGACATATAGTAACCTCCGGAAGCCGCCATTCCGCCCATGGAAACGATGACCGGCTTCTTCTTGTTCAGCTTTTGGATGGCGTGCCACATCTGTTCTGAGGCGTAGGCACTGCCTCCGCCGGAGTTGATGCGGAGAACGACAGCTTTGATATCGTCATCCTCTTCCAAATCCTGCATGTCCTCGACCACCTTGCTGCCCACTATTTGTGCCTCCTGGCTGATACCGGATGCTACTCCGTCCACGATATCACCTGCCGCATAGTACACTGCGATTTTGTTGTCGCTCTTTGGGGCTTTCGGTGTGTCGATCTGGCAGAGTTCGGAGGGGGTGATTAAAGACAGATTGTCCTTGTCTTTTACTTCGGCGAGCTTCTTCAGCAAGGCTTTAGCTCCGTCAATATAGACGAGAGTGTCCACCATGTGTGTTCTTGTAAGTGATTTGGCATTCTGCAATGCCATGAAACGGTCTGCATAATGCTGCAAGGAATCTGTGGGGATTTTCCTGCTTGCAGAGATGTCTTTGACGAAAGTGTTCCAGATAGAGCCCAGATAAGAGGAAACCTGATGACGGTTTGCCTCGCTCATCTGGCTGTTGGTGAATGGCTCGACCGCGCTTTTGAAAGTTCCGACCTTGAAAACCTGCATCTTGACACCGAATTTGGCAAGAACATCCTTGAAGAAAATAGGTTCGGAAGACAATCCGTGCCAATCTACGGAACCGCTTGGGTTCAGGGCTATCTTATTGGCTGTGCTGCTCAGATAGTATGCCCCCTGAGTGTACATGTCGGCATAAGAGAATATGAATTTCCCGCTTTTGCGGAAAGACACAAGGGCTTGGCGGATCTCCTGCAGGGATGCGGGATCAGCGGAAAGAAGACCTCCGTCGAGGAATATGCCTTTCACTTCATCCAAATGTTCTGCTTTCTTGATGGCTGCGAGGGCTTGGCTGACAGACAAAGAACTGACTTTGTCTCCCAACAGGTCGCTTAAAGGGTCTTCCTGGCTCTGTTCAGTGATAGTCCCGTCAAGAGATATATGTAGAATAGAGTTGGGTTTCAAAGAGGGTTTGGAGGACGAGGAGGCTATGGATGCGCCTACCAAGATGACGCAAACAAGGATAGATATGCCTATCGCAAGGCAGAAACCAAGCGTGGAGGCGAAAACAGTAGCAAAAAACTTCTTCATAACGATGTCTTGTTGTTGATTATGAGATTACAAAATTAGTTTATTTTCTTTTAGTGTAGAGTGCTTTCCTGTGAGTTTTTACAGGAATTGTGCCAAGGAGTGACCATGCCTGCCGTACTTCTTTTGAATAAAAGGAAAAGGTATATGGACACCGCCGCACATACCAGAAGGACGGCGACACTGACAAGCGTGCTGTTCCAGAGACCTGTGAATGAGAAATTCCGGCTGTCTTCGCCCAAAGAAATTTCTATGAGACACGATGCGCTGTTGTTGATGATATGGATGAGGGAAGACAATACGATGTTTCCTGTACGCAGATAGACATAACCCAGCATCAGTCCCACAAAGAATGCAAATGGAATTTGGGCGGGATTCATGTGTACAAGGCCAAAGAGGAGGGAGGAGAAACAGACTGCCTGCCATGGAAGAGCCCCTTTGCGTAGGGAATATCCTAAAATGCTTTCTCTGAAAACGAACTCCTCGCATATCGGGCCTACTACGGCAATGGCGAGGAAACCTCCTACGGTGTTGGACATCTCCGCAAGTTGTTCGGTGATAATGTCGGGGAGGGCGAGTATCTCCGAGAGAAGATTGGTGGCGAAAATGCCCGGAATTGTGGCTGCGACAGCCAACAAACCTATTCTGAAGTTAAGTCCCCGCAGACTGAATGTTTCCCGGAATCGTGCTATTTTCAGCAACTTCAGAAATAAAATGGTCAGCAGAGAGGACACGATAAGGGTGATGCTTAGGAAAGAAGGGGTGAGTAGTTCCTGCTGAAGGAGGCTCTTGTTGATGGGAACGCATAGAAACTCGGGGTGGGAGACCACTATGACGATAGTTCCGACAACGCTGACCAATCCCTGTGTCAGGATGAAAAGAAGGAAAGCAAGCAGTGGCTTGTAATAATGTTTCATATTTGTAGTGTTATTTAGAGGTGTTGGTATTTGTTTCAGGCACAGAGGATGGCTGGATGTGTTCGAGAATATCTCCCGGCTGACAGTCTAAGGCATTGCAGATGGCTGCCAAGGTGGTAAAACGTATGGCTTTGGCTTTCCCGGTTTTCAGTATAGAAAGATTGGTTGTGGTTATACCGACTTTCTCTGCCAGCTCCAATGATGACATCTTCCTTTTAGCCATCATGACATCCAAATTGACAATAATGGGCATGTCGTATCCGTTTTTAGTTAAATGGTCAATTCCTGTTCTTCTTTCAGCTCACGTCCTATAGAAAATATCTGGGCTACGAGCATAAGTCCAATGGATGTATATAACAGAGAATGGTCTGGGATGTCGCGGAGGGTGACAATGTAGTCTTCAAATTCGAAAGCATGGAGGTTGTGCGCATATACGATGAATGTAAATATCCATTCAAGCAGATATATAGCTAATAATGAAATTCCTCCTCGTATGAGTTTT
>CAVEJA010000234.1:635-2351 GCA_963615745.1 Duodenibacillus sp. | reverse complement strand
GGAACGGTCGAAGACACGACCTTTGTTCACACATAAAATGAGTTTGATAAAGACTATCCAAAAATAAATGCACGTGGCAATCAGTAAAAGACTAAGAAGTGAAAGGGAGATGCTGAATATTCCTAATGGTGATGAGGCTTGGTCGGGCTTTGTTTGAGCGATGATGCGTACCATACTAACCGCTATGGTATCCCCATTTTGTGTGTTCTTTAAGGTCGTTGTGGGTGTTGCCCATCCTTTTTTAGGCAGTAGTTCAAGATTGCTTAGATCTTTTACCTCATGAGGGGGCGTGTTGCAAGCGGCTGTAAAGCCGTCAATAAATCCTCTTACACCTTGGCTGAGGCTTATTGCCGTTCCGAGAAGAATAGAACAGAGCAGAATGATGCAGAGAACATTGAATCTCTTCTTGGATTTCATATCGAATAAAATTAAAAAATTGTCGTTTTTCGATATGCAAAAGTAGGAATAATAACAATGCGAACCAAGTAAAACGATAATAAAATATCGTTTTACGATAATCAAGAGTGTGCAGCGGTTACTTTATCAAGTCCTTGACAACCTCGCTTCCTGCGATAATTCCCTCTGCGGCAGGGACGAATGCGTTGCTTGCCGGGATGTGCCGTCGGGGAAAACCGGCTGTTGCTTCCCCTGTATTTGTGGTAGAGCTTTCCGATTCCCCCGTTTCAGAGGGGGCGACAAACCGTTGTAATGGTTGTTCCTCGCTATATACAACCTTTAATCTGGGTATTCCAAGTTCGCGCATCTTCTTGCGGATGACCTTGGCGAGGGGGTCCATCTTTGTTTTATGGATGTCTGAAACTTTGAAAGCGGTGGGGTCCATTTTGTTGGCAGCCCCCATACAACTTATAATAGGGATATGGAGTTCGTGGCATTGGCGGATAATGTCTATCTTGGCAGTGATTGTGTCAATGCAGTCCACTACATAATCGAATCTGTGAAAGTCGATGGAACCGGCTGTGTCGGGCATATAGAAAAGCGGGTACTTGCAGACAACGCATTGAGGGTTGATTTGCAGGATGCGTTCCTCGGCAATATCTACCTTTGTTCTGCCAATGGTGTTGGTCAGGGCGATGATTTGTCGGTTGATATTGCTTGGAGAGACTTTGTCATTGTCGATAAGGTGTATCTCTCCGACACCGCTCCGGGCAAGTATTTCTACGACATAGCCTCCAACTCCGCCGACCCCGAATACCGCAACCCGGCTTCGGGATAGTTTTTCCATGGCTTTTTCGCCAAGAAGCAGCTGGGTTCGGGAAAAGGCGTTCTCCATAGATGGTCTGTTAAATATTGGTTTTACAAAGATACTTCTTTTCTTTGGGCTGTGTATTGATATGATGCGCTAATTATAAATGTGGAATTTGGCAGAGTGAAAGTTTAGAATTATCTTTGTCAGTGATTACACCATATATAATATAAGGAGTAAGGAATAGCCGGAAAATCGGAATTGTAAAAATAGGAATGGAGGAAATGATGGAAGAGAAAGCGGAAGATAGGATATATAAGACACCAGAGGATATTCTTCTTCGTCCTGCGACTTTGGATGATGTCGCTTTTGTGGCATGGGGGATGTTTGCCGCCTTGGGAATGAATTTCGAGAAATCAGATAAAAAAGAGGTCTTTTTGGATTTGGTGAAAAAAGACGATGTGTTGTACAGCTGGAGAAATGCAATCGTGGCTTGCGACAAGGAAGGTGCT
>CAVEJA010000234.1:0-625 GCA_963615745.1 Duodenibacillus sp. | reverse complement strand
AATGATGATAGCCTACAAAGGGGAGAGATATTCGCTGATGCGGAAGAATACCTTTGCTTATTTGAAGCAGTTCATGGAGATTCCTTTTGAAAATATGGAGGATGAGGCGAAAGCGGGGGAGTTTTATGTGGACTCGGTGGCAGTTCTTCCTCAGATGCGGAAGAGGGGGATAGGTCGCTTGCTGCTGGAGGCTGCGGTAGAGAAAGCTCGAAAGGAAAGAGTGAGGGAGATAGTCTTGGCGGTAGACCCGCATAACGAGAAAGCCCAGCATTTGTATAAGGCGATAGGGTTCAACCCAGATGGGAATTTGTTCATCTTTGGAGAGAATTATTATCGCTGGACGATCCGATTGTCATGACTGTGTAATAAAGGAAATGTAAATAAATTTGTGAGATGATGAAGATTGTAAATAAGAGGGTAGTAATACTGTTTTCCCTAATAATAGGATGTGTAATGGCTTGTAGGGCTGAGACGGAAGCCTTGGTGGTGGCTCTGAAGGATAACTCCAAGGTGGAGTTTTGTCTGTCGGAAAGTCCGAGAGTGAAATTTGGCGCGGATAAAATCATTGTTTCTTCGAAGACTTTGTCGGGCGAGTACTCTTTCTCCACAGTACGGAGTGTTTATT
>CAVEJA010000233.1:716-2303 GCA_963615745.1 Duodenibacillus sp. | reverse complement strand
AAAGGTTATGATGTCTTTCTCTCTGACTCAGGAAATATTTCCGAAAAGTACAGAAAGCTTTTAGACAAATACCATATCTCATGGGAAGACGGCGGGCATACGGAATCTCTTATTCTGAATGCCAATGAGATTATCAAAAGTCCCGGTATTCCCAACGATGCTCCTATTATTCTCAAATCAAAGGAGTTGGAAATACCTGTTATCAGCGAAATAGAATTTGCGGGAAGATATACTCATGCAAAAATGGTCTGCATCACAGGCAGCAACGGGAAAACGACGACAACTTCTCTTACTTACCACATTCTGAAAACAGCGGGATACAACGTCGGATTAGCCGGCAACATCGGCAGAAGCCTTGCCTATCAAGTCGCAGAAAAGGATTATGATTACTATGTCATAGAGTTAAGTTCCTTCCAGCTCGATAACATGTACGACTTCAAGGCGGATGTAGCCGTTCTTCTGAACATTACCCCCGACCATCTGGACCGCTATGACAACAATATGCAGAACTACGTAGATGCAAAAATGCGGATTATCCAGAACCAGACGGAGAAAGATTCTTTTGTCTATTGGCAGGACGATCCTATTATCCAGCGGGAATTACATAAATACGGGATAAAAAGTCACATGTGTCCTTTTTCCGAATTAAAAGAGAAAGGTTCTATCGGGTATCTTGAGGACGGGAATTTCGAAATAGAATATCCTACGCCTATTAATATGGAGCAGGAAGCCCTTGCTCTTCAAGGCACACACAACCTATACGACTCCCTGGCAGCAGGCATTTCCGCAAATATAGTCGGAGTGGACAGAGACACCATCTGTCAATGCCTGCATGATTTCAAAGGAGTGGAGCATCGCCTGGAGAAAGTGACGACAATAGACCAAGTCCTTTATGTAAATGATTCCAAGGCAACCAATGTCGATGCCTGCTACTACGCATTAGAGAGTATGAAAACGCCCGTCGTTCTCATTCTTGGAGGAAAAGACAAAGGAAACGATTATAACGAAATTCTTCCTTTGGTGAAGAAGAAATGCAGGGCATTGGTCTATTTAGGCGCGGACAATACGAAATTGCATAAATTCTTCGACAAGACCGGGATTCCCGTCTCTGACACTCACAGTATGGAAGACTGCGTTGCCGAATGTCACCGATTGGCACAACCTGGAGACACTGTTCTTCTCAGCCCATGCTGCGCAAGCTTTGACCTATTCCATAATATGGAAGAAAGGGGGAAAATGTTCAAGGATTTAGTACGCCAATTGAAAAATTAATCATATAGGTCACCGTAATGGAAAGTTTCCAAGCCGAAAAGAAAAAAAAGAAATCTCCGATTTTGCTTCATGGGGATGCTGCAATATGGATTATATTCTTCTTGTTATGCGCTATTTCAATCGTCGAAATCTATAGTGCAACCAGTACTTTAAGCTACGGAGACGGTCACTATTGGGCTCCTATCATCAAGCATTCCATCTTTTTATTTATAGGATTCATCATCGCCTTTCTGGTGCACAACATTCCATGTCGGTGGTTTAGGCTTTATCCCCTATTATTCATCCCCATATCCATGCTCCTTCTTATCCTCACAC
>CAVEJA010000233.1:0-706 GCA_963615745.1 Duodenibacillus sp. | reverse complement strand
CATTCAGCCTTCGGAGTTAGCCAAAGTAGCAGTCGTTGTTTCTGTCGCTTTGATTCTTTCTGTCATGCAAACACCCAAAGGAGCTGACAAACACGCATTCAAATACATCTTGATTCTGACCTGTCCATTCTGTCTATTTATCGCACCCGAGAATTTTTCCACAGCAGGAATACTGTTTATTGTTGTGTTTGCCATGATGTTTATCGGACACGTTCCGTTCATACAATTGGGGAAATTACTTGGAGTGTTGGCTATTATAGGTGCTTTTATGGTATCTATCATTATCACCCTGCCTGACAACACCCTTGAAAAAATCCCCAAAGGACATCGCTTCACCACATGGAAACATAGGATATATACGTTTTTAGACAAAGACGAGAAAAGCGAAATAACACCCAAAACCTATAATATGGCAGACAATGCCCAGGTCGCCAATGCCAACATTGCCATTGCGACCAGCAATATCGTAGGCAAATTGCCTGGAAACTCCGTGCAAAGGGATTTTCTAAGCCAAGCCTACTCTGATTTCATCTACGCTATCATTATAGAGGAATTAGGACTTTTAGGAGGAGCTGGCGTTACCTTGCTATATATCATTCTGTTTTTCAGAGTAGGAAGAATTGCCAGACAATGCGAGCGAAATTTCCCCGCTTTTCTTGTTATTGGCTTATCTCTCCTTCTTGTTGTTCAAGCCATGATCAATATG
>CAVEJA010000232.1:1342-2514 GCA_963615745.1 Duodenibacillus sp. | reverse complement strand
GTATAAGGGTGTGAATACCATTCCTGTTCCTACGGTGAGCAAGACCATTGATTTGGCAAACGGGTTCTCGCAGTGGGAGGATGTGACTACGGGTTATTATGATGAGCCGGGAGACACCTATTATACCTCGACGGTACAGGCTGCGGAAAGCCGCAAGCGGGAGAGCAACGATATCGTTTGCTGCAAGGTGACGAAGGATGAGGAGAATCTGTACTTTTATGTGGAGGTGAACAATGCGCAGTTGGTGGGGCAGACGGCTTCAAAAAAGGAGAGATGGATGACCTTGCTGCTGAACACCAATCTGGTATATAAAGATGGCTGGGAGGGATATGACTATATGGTATCTACCGATGCGGAGAAGGATGGCATGGTGCTTTATCGTTACGATGCGTCGTCCTCTGCCTGGATTCCCGTGAAAGCGGTGTCGTATCAGTGCGAGGCGAACAAGCTGATGCTCCAGATAGCCAAGTCCGATTTGGCGATGGCTTCCGATGTGGACTTTGATTTCAAGTGGATAGACAACATTCCCGCCTCCTCAACGGAGATTTTGGATTTCATCGTGAACGGAGAGGCTGCGCCTAACGGGCGGTTCAACTACCGGTATAAGGGCTCTCTGCTGAAATCAGTACCTGTGGGGATTTCCCGGAACAGCGCACAGGCGGATGGCGGGATAAAGGTTGGCTATACGGACGGGAGCATTCGGATCACCTCCACGGGAGCGGAGGGAAACGTTTATGATATGTCTGGCAGGATAGTAGCCTGCTTCAAAGATTCTCTTCTGAAGAAAATCCCCGTGGGAGCCTATATCATAAAATATAAGCAGGGGAGTTCCCAAAAGACATTGAAGTATATCTGCAGTTAAGAGGGTGTGTGTGCCGTCTCTCTTTCCAAGGAGAGAGGTGGCATGGATTCCCCCTTATCGGGTGATAAAGTCAAGATATACGGGGAGGTGGTCGCTAAAACCTCCTTGGTATTTGTATCCGTTGTAAGTTCTGAAAGGCATATATCCGCCGTAGTTCTTGTCTTCTGTAAGGATGAACTTCGGCGCATGGATGTTGAAGAGGGCGGGCTGTGTGTGGAAATTGCGGTTGGGGTCGAGTAGATTTCCGCTGACAATAATCTGGTCCAGCATTTCCCATTTCCCCTTATATTTATATGTACCCATTATGGAG
>CAVEJA010000232.1:0-1332 GCA_963615745.1 Duodenibacillus sp. | reverse complement strand
ACGGAGGCAAGCTCCTGTATGCGGTATCTCTCCGTCCGTTTCCTGCCTTTGAGTTTGCTGGATAGATGGCATACATATATATGTAGGGTGTCTCCCGTGTAGGTTACGCCATGTGCATACAGTATGTCACGGGTGGCGATGGGGCGGGTTTCCCTGTCGAATATCACAGGAACGGATTGGTGGTTCAGCAGTTTGAAAGTCCCCTCCTGGTAAAGGATGGCGACATCAATGCCTCTTTTGTCCTTGCTGTCGGTCATGACATATTTGTATCCCGCCCTTCTCAGTAGGGCTTTTCGGGTGAGAAGTCGCATGACGCTGTCGTTTTCCACCTCTGTCAGGGCGATTATATCCGCCGGGGCGTTGTTTCCGAGGGATATGAGTTCCTTGCTGATGTTTTGCGCTTTCGTCCACAGTCTGTGCCCGTTCCATCGTTTGGGGGACTGTGGCAGGAACAGATCGTCCTCTTTCTGCGGGTCGTCGGTGCAGTCAAAGAAGTTTTCCGTATTGAGTCCGGCGATGCGGAAGCCCTGCTGTCCCCAGACGAGTAGGGGGAAAAGCGCAAGGAGGATGGACGCAAGTCTTCTCATAGTTTGATGTGGTTGCGGATGGGGTGCTTTTTTCGTATGGGCAAATGTACAAAATCTTTGTGTTATAGCTGTTTTCTCCGTGTGTAAAGTGTGCGAGTAAAAAGGATTTGCGGGGTGGCTTTTTCCGTTTTTATTTGTATCTTTGCATCTCTTTTATAGTGTGACGGCTTGCGGGCTGTCCTGAAACGAAATGAATAATCATTGAATATGGGCAAATTTGTAGAACACAAAGAGTTGAAACTCTCCGATATTAACAAGGAAGTTCTTGAAAAATGGATTCGGGAGGATATGTTCCACCGTAGTCTGGAGTTGCGGAAAGGCTCTCCGGCATTTGTATTTTATGAGGGACCTCCTTCGGCAAACGGTCATCCCGGCATCCATCATGTGTTGGCGCGTACGATAAAGGACACGGTTTGCCGCTACAAATCCATGAAAGGATTCCGCGTTCCCCGTAAGGCGGGATGGGATACTCACGGACTTCCCGTGGAGCTTAGCGTGGAAAAGAGCCTGGGAATTACCAAAGAGGATATTGGAAGCAAGATTTCGGTAGACGAGTATAACGCACAGTGCCGTGCCGATGTGATGAAATACACGGCGGAATGGCGTGAGCTCAGTGAGAAAATGGGCTATTGGGTGGATTTGGATCACCCGTATATAACCTATGAGAACACCTACATAGAAAGCCTGTGGTGGCTTTTGCAGCAGTTGTACAAGAAAGGTTTGCTCTATAAAGGATATACCATAC
>CAVEJA010000231.1:0-2554 GCA_963615745.1 Duodenibacillus sp. | reverse complement strand
GCCCAGACCGCTATTGTCGCCACTACCTTGATGAATACGGGCAAGAGAGAGAAATTGTTGGCGGAAGTGGCGGAACGCTATGCCCTTCTCAGACAGGAATATGAGCGGAAAGAGCGGCAAGTCCACCAGAGTACCATTGAGGAAGCCCGGAAAAACAAACTGAATTTATTTACTTGTAACTGTTGTAATCATGAAGATAAGAAACAATGATGTAAGGAAAGAGACCTTTTGTTTGAATAAGGAAAGGGGTTACAGGCTGGTGATGAAGGAGGCTTTCTCCGTTCTGCTGACTTATATAAGGACTTGGTTCTTGTCGGTATGGCCTCTTTGTCTGGTATCAGGATTCCTGATTACCCTATTGTCGCTCGTGGATAAAGGACCTCTGTCCAAGCCGATAGACGGGTTGCTGGCTGTGGCGTTCCTGTATGTCTGGGCGGTGATGATTCACGTTTCCCAGGTTGTGCTGGACTCCAAGTCCGTGACGGATGATGGCGGACTGCTTTCGGTTACTCCTAAACAGGTCTGTAAATTGTTCCCGCCCGCATCTACAACTTTCTTCATTCTGCTTCTGGGTGCGGCTTTTATCGGGGCGATATGGATGGCAGGATGTGAGTTTTTTCCTGGAAAAGTATGGGCAGGGATACTGATGACGGTGCTTACCATAATAATAATGGTCTACTGCGTATTGACAGTGTACCGCCGGATTGTGTTCAAGTCTTCTGCTGTGAAAGCGGCGGGATGGGCTTTCTCCGAATATTTCCGCCAGTTCTGGAAGACGCTTTTCTTCCTGTTCTGCTCTGTATGCGTGTGCGCGATTCTCTTTTTCCTGCTCGTACTGCCCGTACTTATATTGAATATGAATATACAGTTCTCCAATCAGGCGGTAGCGATGGGGGATTCCACGGACTTTCCCTCCTGTATGGTATGGGTCACTCTGCTTCTTTCAATGGTATTGACCTCTCTCGCCTCATTCTTTTTCCTGATTTTGATGATACCGTTTCACTTGCAAATGCACTCGGTCTATGCCGGCGAAACGAGACAATAAGAAGAATATAAACCTATAAAAGATATAATCACTATGGAACATCCTGATTATTTAATTATTTCAATCAAGATTTTTGGCTCGCTGGCGTTGCTGATTTACGGCATGAAGATAATGAGTGAGTCCCTCCAGAAGATGGCTGGCTCCCAGTTGCGCCACATTTTGGGCGCGATGACAACCAATCGGTTCACAGGCATCCTTACCGGAACTTTTATAACTTGCGCGGTTCAGTCTTCCTCCGCCACGACGGTGATGACTGTCTCTTTCGTTAATGCCGGCTTATTGACGCTTGCCCAGTCCATTTCTGTCATCATGGGAGCGAATATCGGCACTACTTTGACAGCGTGGATTATGAGTTTGGGATTCTCGGTAGACCTGAGCAGTTTCGTATTTCCGGCGTTTATAGTGGGAATCATCCTGATTTATGCGAGGAAGAAGAGTTCCGTGGGCGATTTTCTGTTTGGTCTGGCTTTTATGTTCTTCAGTCTGGTACTGCTCAGTGCCTGCGGACAGGATCTGCAACTGGACAAGAATCCGGACATGATAGAGTTTTTCAAGTCTTTTGATGTGAAAAACTACCTCACAATCCTTGCTTTCCTCGGGATAGGTACGGTGATCACAGGGATAGTGCAGTCTTCCGCAGCCGTCATGGCGATAACTATCATGCTTTGTTCCATGGGTGTGCTTCCCATTCAGTTGGGTATTGCCTTGGTAATGGGGGAGAACATCGGTACAACGATGACAGCCAATCTGGCAGCTCTTGGAGCGAATACTCAGGCAAGGCGTGCGGCGTTGGCTCATTTGATGTTTAATGTGATAGGAGTGCTGTGGGTGTTGGTTCTGTTCTACCCGTTCACGAATTTCTGCTGCCATCTGGCAGGACTTGATTCCACGGTCAAGGTGGACTCTCCCCAGCGTGTGTCTATGGCGTTGGCGACATTCCACACGGCTTTCAATGTATGTAACACCTTCGTATTGGTGTGGTTTATTCCGCAGATAGAGAAGTTGGTTTGCTTGCTGATAAAGAACAAGAAGAAGGAAGAGGACGAGGAATTCCGTCTGTGCTTCATTGAAGGTGGTATCATGCAGACCCCGGAGCTGTCCGTTCTGGAGGCGCAAAAGGAGATAGGGCAGTTTACCCTGCGCATACAGCGGATGTTCGGAATGGTGGAGGAGATTGTCAATATGAAAAACAATGACGAGGCTTTTGTAAAGCTGTACTCGCGCATAGACAAGTATGAGAGCATCTCGGACAATATGGAGATAGAGATAGCGAAGTATCTGGAGAAGGTAAGCGACAATCACCTGAGTGATGTCACCAAAGCCAAGATACGCAGTATGCTTCGTGAGATTTCCGAGCTGGAGAGTATCGGTGACAGCTGTTACAATATCGCCCGGATTGTGAATAGAAAGGTCAGCGACAAGGAGAATTTCACAGAGGAGCAATATGCGCATCTGCACAATATGATGGGCTTGGTGAGAGACGAGCTGGCGCAACTGGTCGTATTGATG
>CAVEJA010000230.1:0-2736 GCA_963615745.1 Duodenibacillus sp. | reverse complement strand
ACATTTGTTGATTCGGGTTTTAACATCTCGGCGAGATAGCACTCGTAACTCCGCGAGTTAGAAAAATTGTTATACGGAATTACACCTCGAAAAAGCCCGTTTTAACACTCGTAAAACGGTGAGTTACGATTGCCAAACCGCAGAGTTACGAATACCAAAGCACCGGGTTGCATTCAAGACAGCAAGAACCGTAACGCCTACATCCGCGAAAACAGCCATCCACATCGTAGCCATTCCGATTCCCGCAAGGAGAAGAACAAGCAACTTGACCGATATGGCGAACCCCGTATTTTGAGAAGCAATCCGTATTGTCCTGCGGGAAACAGAAACGGCTTCGGCTATTTTGGAAAGGTTGTCGTCCATCAGAACGACATCCGCCGCCTCTATCGCCGCATCCGAGCCCAATCCCCCCATAGCTATACCCACATCCGCACGAGCCAAAACAGGCGCGTCGTTTATGCCGTCGCCAACAAAAGCCAACGTTTTCCCTCGTTTTTCTCTTGCCAGCAGGCGTTCCATCACAGATACTTTTCCTGTTGGCAACAACCCGGCATAACATTCGTCCGCCCCAATCTTCCGGGACACAGACTCCCCCACTTCTTTTTTATCACCAGTAAGCACCACGATCTTCTCCACGCCAAGTCTCCTTAATGAAGAGACAGCCGCTTCCGCCTCGTCTTTTATGGTATCGGCAATAATTATATGCCCCGCATAGACCCCTTCAACAGCCACATGGACAACCGTTCCCTCCTTGTGGCACGGATGACAATCAACGCCTGTCGCATCCATCATCTTGGAATTGCCTACGCAAACGACCCTGCCATTCACTCTCGCCCGGATGCCCTGTCCTGCCACTTCATGGACATCCTCCACGGAACACCCGTCATCCTCATTCTTAAAAGCATTCCTCAAGGACACCGCTATGGGATGGGAGGAGAAGCGTTCCACATGTGCTGTAAGATGCAGCAACTCGTTTTTATCCATATTCTGAGGATGTACGGCTGGCACCTCGAATCTGCCTCTTGTCAGTGTCCCCGTCTTATCAAAGACAACCGTATGCAGCTTGGACAAAACCTCCATGTAACTTGCCCCTTTTATCAAAATGCCTCGTTTGGAAGCCCCTCCTATCCCGCAGAAAAAGGCAAGAGGCACAGATATGACCAAGGCGCAAGGACATGAAACAATGAGGAACGTAAGGGATCTGCACAACCACAAGGACAATCCCTCAATATAACAGGCAGTAAAAAACGGGGGTATGAAAGCCACGACAACAGCGACAAAAACAACAACAGGAGTATATATGCGGGCGAATCTGGCAATGAAAGTCTCTTTTCGGGACTTGTTCCCGCTTGCATTCTCCACCAATTCTATAATTTTTGCCACGGTGGATTCCCCGTAAGTCTTCCTTACCGTAATATTCAGTATGCCGGAAAGGTTCACGCATCCCGAAACCACCTCGTTTCCCTCGCATACATCCCGAGGCACACTCTCCCCCGTAAGTGCCGTCGTGTTCAAACTGGAAATGCCTTTCTCCACCACTCCGTCCAAGGGAATCTTCTCTCCGGGGTACACCACTATGATCTCACCTACCCTGACAGCATCTGGAGCGACCTCCACAGGCTTCCCGTCACGCAGAACCCGTGCCATATCCGGGCGAATATCCATCAGTCGGGATATGGATTTACGGCTCTTCCCTTCCGCATAATCCTCAAACAGTTCTCCTATCTGAAAAAACAACATGACAAAAACCGCCTCGGAGAACTCCGTCTCCGCTCCGGGAAGAAAGCCTATACACAGCGCACCGATTGTGGCGACACACATCAGGAAATCTTCATTGAAGACTTTCCCGCGGGCCAAGCCCTCCAAAGCCTCCCAAATCACATCATAACCGATCCATAAGAACGGTATCAGATAGATGCACAGCAAATGCCCGACGGATAGACTGAAAGTGTGTTCCACACCCATTGCCCCCGCCAACAAGACCACCGCAACGATAATTCTGACTATTTTCCTGTTTTCCATAACATATCTCCTTTTCCAACGGGACAAAATTACGGAGAAACAGGCGCAACCCGGTTGCAAACAACCGTATGAGGATTCCTTACGAGAGTGTTTTCCGCTTCCCACATTCAGGACACTCCCCCTTTATGACAAAGGAAAAGGAATGTGGGGAAAAACCGTCAGGGAGATTGAGCTGAGGAAAATCCATGCTTTCAAGACAGTAGGATTTGCAACACGATTCGCAGTAGAAATGGATATGGCTGTCCGTATGACGGCACTTCCCCTCGCTCTCGCACAACTCATAGTTTAAAATTCCGCGTCCGTCCTCAAACGCATGCACCACATCATGCTCCAGAAACAAGGAAAGAACCCTGAAGATACTGGACTTGTCCATGTTCACCATAGCGGTCTCCATGTCGGTCAGGCTCATGGGCGTTCTCTTCTCGTACAAGAACCTTAATACAAGAATCCTGTTGGCAGTAGGCTTTATACCTTTATGCTCCAATCTGTTCGTTATTTCCTGATTATCCATAAGACATATCGTCCAGTATATATGCTGCTTATCCGTTTTTCTTACAGTAAAACATGGTATGCCGGACACTATATCACGCCCAATTCTCTCATAGCGCGGCAAACGCCATCCTCGTCAATATGGGATGTAACATAGTCGGCAGCGGCTTTCACATCATCAGCGGCATTTCCCATCGCCACGCCTGTATGTACATACTGAAGCAT